>NZ_VPDK01000041.1:0-27418 GCF_013417725.1 Acinetobacter sp. YH12233 | reverse complement strand
CTGCCGCCAGCGTTCAATCTGAGCCATGATCAAACTCTTCAGTTAAAATCATTTCGAACTTTATAAGTAAAGTTCTTAAACTTGGCTCATCAATTTTCTGACAAATATTTCTCAAATAAACTTCGAGTAATTTCTACCATTCAATCAATGAAAATAATTTCGATCAATCAACCAGTAAAAATCCACACAAGTTGTTCTTCATAATCTCTTAATGATCTTCTTGCTACTTCGTCAGTAGCAAGCTAGGTCGGCTATATTACTCTCTATCTCTAGAAAGTCAACCAGTAATGAAAATTATTTTTAAACTTTCTTTCTAAAACCTAACTCAACCATTTCATGCTAAGTTACTGTTTTATCAGAATTTTTAATCTTCATCACCGCCGATGGATGTGCATTCTACAGTATTTCAGGGGGCTTGCAACCCCATTTTTTAAACTTTACAAACGCATGTTTATTTTATAATCCATAAAATTCATAAGTTACTGTTTTATTTATAAAAATTATTTTAATAAAAGTTTGAGTTATTATTTAATGCAAAACAAAACAATATTAACTTACTGATAAACATGAATTTAAATTACTACCATAAACAAAAAGCAGGAAAAAACTCCTGCTTTTTGTTTGTTTTCAGTTCAAATTAGAATTTCATACTGATTCTTGCCCAGTAATTCCGTCCGATATTATTAAATTGCTCATTGGCAGCAAATCCAAAACCGGAACTGCCCATCTTGTTCAAATGCTCGGCATAGGTACGGTCCAGTACGTTATCGACACCCACAGAAAGATCCATGTTGTCATTTACATGATATGTACCATTTAAAGAGAGAGTACCAAAACCAGCACTTTGCTTAAGATCATAGCCGACAATATTGCCTTCACGCTCACTAATTCGGTTCTGACCATCGACCAGGCGCCAGTAGGCACCCAAAGTATAGTTATCCTGGATATAACGTAAATTTACCCGAGCTTCCAAAGGTGAAATCTGTGGCAACGGCGTATTGTCACTGGTATTTTCACCCCAGGCATACATCGCACTCAGATCAGCCTGAATCGCATCAGTAAACTGATATCCGATTCCGACTTCTGCACCTGCCACTGTTGCATCTACATTTCGGCTATGTGCTTCTAACATTCCCATATTACCTGTTGGCAAGTAAGTCGTGAGGATGTAATCATTGATCACACCTGCATATGCCGATGCCCATGAACTGAAATTACCATGTTCATGCTGGTAGCCAATATCCAGCTGTAAAGTTTTTTCAGTATCAATGTTCTTAAAGGTATTTGGATGACCATTGCCTGATTTTGGACTGAACAGCTCCCAGTAATCCGGCATACGTTCGACATAGCCAATACCCATATAAGTCTTGCCATCATCATGGTCTGGATGCTGATTCTCAAAACGCAAAAAAGCGCTTGGTAAAGTTTTTTTACGCTCCTGGTTTGACTCCACTGCTTCTACTTTGACCTGATCCAGACGCAGGCCACTCACCAACTTATGATTATCACTGACCTCATAACTGAGCTCACCGAAACCACCGATCGACTGGAACTCCATATCTTTAATACGTGGCTTATTCTGATACGCTGTCATCAGATTTCCGTTACGTTTGCTATGCTGATTATTCTGGCTGTCGATACCTGTAATCAGCTGTAATTTATCCCATTCACTGGTCACGGCCATACGCGCATTCAATGTCTTACGCGCTACATTGGTGGCCATAGGCATACTCATCATACCGCCAGGCTTGAACTCGCGCAGACTATAGTTATCCATGACATGGTCATTAAAATTGTAGTTTACCTGTGCTTCAATTTTCTTGATCACATCGCTGACATTTCTCTTTTCAACACGCAAACCCAGACTTTCACGGGCAAACTTGGAGCCATCCATTGCACGGCCGGCATACACAGCTTCACCATCCGCCTTGCCCCCGGTCAACTCTACCCAGGTATCGCTATCCGGTGTCCAGCCTAATGCAATGTCGGCATTCCAGCGCTCCCAATCGGAAGGAACAGTCGTGCCATTACCATCTTTATAACTGTCTGAAACAGAGCGGCTGGTATTCAGGCGGATATATTTCTTTTCATCACCAGCAGCTGCTTCAATATTCTGGTCCAGACGGCCAAAAGATCCCATTAGTACACTGGCCTGACCGCGATAATGTTGATCTTCCCCAAACTGTTCAGGTGTACGTTCAAAAATGACGGTTGCTGCCGAACCGGTATTGGCATATTGAACCGTTTGCGGGCCTTTAATCACTGAAATACGATCATAACTTTCTGGAGAAATATATGAAGTGGGCGAATCCATCCGGCTTGGGCAGGCACCGAGGTTTTCAGTGCCATCAGTCAGGATTTTAATGCGTGAACCGAACATACCACGAAAGGTCACATCGCCATTGGTACCTGCTCCGCTATTGACCGAACTAAAACCTACAATACTTTGCAGATAATCTGCGCCATCAGTTGCTGGCACTGGCTGAATCGGCTGTTTTGGATCAGCACGAACAATCAGACCATTGGCATCATTACCGGCAGTTGAAGTCACCACAATCGGTGCCATGGTTTGTACTGGCATGGCTTCATTTGCCAACACCATCGAAGAATAACAAGCAACACAAATCGCAGCCGCAAGGGGCTGTAAAGAAAATTTAGGCTGAGCCATTTTCTATCTCACTGAATACATAAATTGAACACGGCCTAAGTCAGTAAAGACCCAGGCAAAACAACGTGGATTTATGCAAACAGTGGCGGTGCCCGTCCCTGCGGGATTAAAAAGAGTCGTTGAAGGATAAACCAGACATGCTTAAAGGCTTGTTCAAAAGCCAATAGTCTGACCTGAATTCGATCCAGGACTTCTTTCACTTCAAGCTCAGGCGGCAAAACCAGGTTGCCATAGACAGTACAGTACTGACACTGATGACTGGCATCGTGTTCATGCGCCATGGAGTCTGAGGAAATAGGATGCTGATCAAGGTGATGATGGGCAGAATGTTCAGAATGAACATGAGAAGAAACTAAAAGGGCGCGCGTGATGGTTTCACAGACCGGAGCAACCTGATATTGCTTCGGCAGCAAAGGCTGTAAGAACACAGCAATCTGTAGAAATACCGCCACAAAGGAAAGTAGCAGACCTCCCCGCAGGACCATAGGCAAACCCTTGAATTTGTCTGGGCTAAGTATAACAAAGCCCAATCGAAATTGGGCTTGTTGAAGCATAAAAATTGCTTGGGAAAAGAGTCCTAGCGTTTAACTGCAACTTTTTCTTTATTGCGCTGGCGAACCAGTTTTTCTACTTTTTCACGGGCACGCTGACGTTTCAATGGCGACAGATAATCCACAAAAAGTTTACCATTTAAGTGATCCATTTCATGTTGGATGCACACAGCGAGAAGTCCATCAGCCTCTTGTTCAAAGGGTTGACCATCCAGACCAATTGCCTCGATTTTTACGCGTGACGGACGCTCAACTTTATCGTATATTTGAGGAACTGATAGACAGCCCTCTTCATAAGGCTGTGTTTCTTCAGTCAATGGTGTGATTTTGGGGTTAATGAACACCATGGGTTGATCTTTGTTTTCAGACAGGTCCATCACAATCAGCTGAATATGACGATCAACTTGGGTCGCGGCGAGTCCGATGCCTGGCGCTTCATACATGGTTTCAAACATATCTGCAGCGAGCTGACGAATTTCATCAGTAACTTCTTCGACTGGTTGTGCAATGGTACGAAGACGGGGATCCGGGAAACTTAAAATAGGTAATAAGGCCATACTGCGTCCTCAATTATGCCATTGATCAAAAAACCAAATGAAGGGAATGCTTCATCAAAAAAATGTGTGTAAGATCGTTATTATAACGCAACTACGCACATAATTTTAGGAATTATGATAATGAAAAAGGTTTTGAAGGGCATGCCATTTTTTAGTGCCTTGGGGTTAAAAAATCAAATGCTCGCACTGGCAGTTTGTGTCGGAGTGAGTATGGGGACAATGTATTCAGCCGAGGCAGCTCCTGCCCGTAACGTCAATCCACCTGCTTTAAAAGCCAGTGCACCCAATGTCTACGTGGTCAAAAAAGGCGATACATTGTGGGATATTTCAAAACGTTTCTTAAAAAATCCGGTGCGTTGGCCAGAAATCTGGGCCAGTAACAAGCACGTGAAAAATCCACATTGGATTTTCCCGGGTGACCGCCTGTTGATGTGTGACTATCAGGGCCGTCCAATTATTGGTAAAGACGAAGGTGATGGCTGTGAAGGTATCATCAGTCGTTATATCGGTAGTACTTCATTACAACCACAGGTTCGCGTTGAATCTTTAAATAATACGATTCCAGTGATTCCACTGGCGCATATCCAGCAATGGCTGGAACGCTATACCATTGTGGCAGCAGATTCAGTTCAGGGTACGCCTTACATTCTCGGCACTGCAGACCAGCGCGTATTGGCAGGTAAAGGCCAGAAGGTCTATGCACGCGGGAATGGTCTGGTGGTTGGCCAGCGTTATGCGGTATATCGTGAAGCAGACCCTTATGTCTTTACCGATGCCAATGGCAAGAAATACACGGCTGCTCTAGAGTTGCAACAGGTTGCTTCCGGAATCGCAGTACGTGGCGAAGGTGATGTCACCACGCTGGAATTGACAGATAGCTATAATGCCGAAGTGCGTCGCGGTGACCGTGTATTGCCTGAATACGATCCGATGTTACCTACCCTGTTCTATCCAGTGAATGCAGAAAATACGGTTGCTGGTGGTCAGATTGTGCGTGTACTGGGTTCAATTGGTACTGCTGCGCGTCATAGTGTCGTAACGATTGACCGTGGTACAGCACATGGGGTTCAGACTGGTCATGTCTTCAGCGTAAACCAGAAAGGTGAAGTGGTGACTGATCCGAAAACCAAAGAGCGCGTACAGCTTCCAGGTGAGCGCATTGGCAATCTGATGGTCTTTAAAACTTTTGACCAACTGAGCTATGCTTATGTGCTGGAAAGTGAGTTACCTATCAAGGTGGGTGCCAATATTCAAGCGCCATTGTTAGATGAATAATAGATTGATCTAACTTTACAACTGAAAGAATAAGAAGACACACATATAGGTCTCGATATGCTGAACTCGTTATCACGCGTGCAACTGGAAACACTGACGTTATGGTATCTGGTTCAGCATTCTCTTTCGAGCTTCTATAAAATCAGTCAGCATTATTCAAGTCTGACCACAGCCCTACAGCCTGATCAGGTGCCCACCTGGCAGGCGCTTGGCATTCATGCCAATCATATCCAACGCTTGAAAGACTTCTCGCTTCCAGAATCACAACAGAAATTTCAGCGCTGTCTGGAAAAAGTTCAACGAGATAGTGATTTCATCCTGCTCTATCATGATCTGCATTATCCGCAGCAACTCAGCCACTATGTAGACAAACCACCAATTATTTTTGGTCAAGGTCAGCCGGATACATTGCTTCAGGCTCAAATTGCGGTTGTAGGAAGTCGCAAGCCGAGTCCTCATGGCCGGCAAGTAGCTTATGATTTTTCCTTTTATTTGAGTGAACAGGGTTTCTATATTAATAGTGGATTAGCACAAGGTATAGATGAAGCAGCACATCGGGCAGGATTGAAACATCAGGGTACCATTGCAGTGATGGGGACTGGACTGGATCAGACCTACCCTTCTCAACATGCACAATTGCGCCAGGAGATTATTGCGCATGGTGGTGCGGTCATTACCGAGTTTCTGCCAGAGACTCCACCCTTGCAGCATCACTTTCCACGGCGTAACCGGATTGTCAGCGGTTTAAGTCTCGGAGTCATTGTGGCTGAAGCGACCTTAAAAAGCGGCTCTCTAATTACGGCCAAACTGGCTGCCGAACAAGGCAAAACCGTATTTGCCATTCCGGGACATATTTATAGCGAATATCATAAGGGTTGCCATCAGCTGATTCGTGAAGGCGCGATTCTAATTGATCACCCGCAACAGGTGATTGAAGAACTGGCTTTGGCGACCCAATGGCAAGCCTTACAAAATGAAGTACAACATGACATGGCGGATGAACTTCCTGCACACATACCGCCTCATCTGCTCAGACTTTATAACCAGTTAGACTGGGTCGGACAGGATCTGGATCATCTCAGTCATCATCTGCAACAGGATGTCTCTTCTCTGACCAGTCAATTGATGGAACTAGAGCTACTTGGCTTTTGCACCCAGCAAGCCGGCATGTATCTACGTTGTCGTCCACATAAATAAGGTTCACAATAGACACTTCTTGTTTTGATAAGGTATACACATGATCACCACCTCTGTTGCCGAAGCAGCTGAATGTCTCAAAGCTGGACAGGTCTTGGCATACCCTACAGAGGCTGTTTGGGGTTTAGGTTGCGACCCCTATAATGAACAGGCATTTCACCAGATTTTAACCTTAAAACAGCGCCCGATTGAAAAAGGCGTGATTTTACTCGCAGCTCATATTTCACAAGTGGAACATTTACTTCAGGATCTAAGTGAAGAAATGCGTGAAAAAGTAATTGAGTCTTGGAGTAATGATCGACCTACAGACCGGGCAACCACCTGGTTACTCCCTGCCAATGACGATATTCCAGGCTGGATTAAAGGCAAACACCCTAAAGTGGCAGTGCGCGTGACCACTCATCCTCTTTGTGTAGCCTTGTGTCAGGCTTTTGGCGGTTTTATTGTTTCAACCAGTGCCAATCCTGCCGGCTTAGAACCTGCACGTTCCCTGCAAGATGCCATGCGTTATTTTGGTCAGGACCTAAATTATCTGAATGGCGATCTGGGACTGAGCCAGAAACCAAGCCGGATTATTGATGCTGTAACAGGTGAAATTATTCGTGACTGAGCCTTTGCTCAGTCATTTTTCTTTTCAAGCCGACTAAAGTTTTAAGACAAAAAAAAAGCTCAACCATATAGGGATGGTTGAGCATAAAAAAGGATGTGTATTATCACATCCAGAGGGTCTGTAAATCTCTGGGAGTTTGATAAATCTAGGTTTTTTCTGATTCATCATTCTCGATGCGGGCATTATGCGAGAAATCCGTCACAACAGCAAATATAATAAAACAATTTATTAATACATTTTTTCTATTAAAAATATTTAAAATTTAATCAAAATTCAAAATATCTTGCTATTTTTGTTTCAGTTTTAAAATGAAGTTAATTTTTAATAATTTATTTTTATATCCATAATCACTAAATTTAAGGAATAATACTGTAAAAATAATGTAATCATTTATTCAAATATTAAACAAATAAAACTTTAACTCTTTATTTGATCGCTTAAACCTTGGGTTTAGCAGGGTATTGCGCCAATAAAATACCTACTAGAATAATGGCACCACCAATGCTATGGTAGATTGTCCAGGCTTCAGATAACCATAAATAAGCGATTAACGCCGTAAAGACCGGCATCAAATTCATAAAAATACTGCTGCGGTTTGGACCAAGTTGTTGTACAGCCATCATCCATAAGAATGGGGCAGCAATAGAAGGAAAAATTCCGGCATAAATAATACTTGCTGCGTTATTACTATTAATAGCATCCAGACCTGAGTACAACACTAAAGGAATGTGATAGAGAACGGCCAAAAAAATCTGCATATACAGACTAACCAATAGCGGAATCTGGATCTGCCATTTTTTGAGCAAAACGCCATAACAGGCATAGAAAAATACCGCAATCAGCATCAGCAGATCACCAATATAATGATCTCCTGCATCCAGTAAATGTGCCCATTGCCCCTGCCCCATCACATACATCAGACCAATAAAAGACAAAATACTACCAATCACCGCCATTAAAGTGGGACGAACATGTAAAACAAAGATTCCGACAATAATAGTAAAAATTGGAATAAAGGCATTGATCAGGCCCATATTGGTGGCACTGGTATAATGTGCTGAGGTATAAGCCAGGCCTTGATACAACACCATGCCCAGTGCACTTAAGACAGCCAGATGCCCCAGATGCGGTCGAATTTCCGGCCAGGCTTTGCGAACCTTGGGCCACATTAACGGCGTTAAAATCAGCAGAGCCAGAACCCAGCGATAAAAACTGATACTTAAGGGAGAAATATAATCCGCCACATAACGGGTAACCGTCATATTCAGAGACCAAATCAAAACTGCGGCCAGTGGTAAGGCCATGGCCCACCAGGCTGCTTTTTGTTGTTGTATCATACTGTCATCCATGAGTCGCTGGTCTTGTATTAAGCTATTCCTATTCGCACCCTAGCATAATAGATTTTTCACATAATATTGCAGCAATTTTACTGCCTTGAGTAAATCAGCTCACCTGTTTGTACTTGTACTAAATCTGAATACCCGTTAAAACAAATACCGATTCAGTCGCAATAAACAGGAAATCTAATGACTCGCTCTGTATATGACATTCCAGTCAAAACCATTGACGGAACAGAAACCACTTTAAACCAGTACCAGGGTAAGGTTTTGCTGGTGGTCAACGTCGCTTCTAAATGTGGCCTGACGCCGCAATATGAAGGCTTACAAAAACTGTATGATGATAAAAAAGCTGAAGGTCTGGAAATTCTGGGCTTTCCTGCCAACAACTTTCTGGAGCAGGAACCAGGCAGTGAAGCCGAGATTCAGGAATTCTGTTCGGTGAATTATAAAGTCGACTTTCCGTTATTCGCAAAAATTTCTGTGGCGGGCGAAGACAAGCATCCTTTATATACCACTCTTACACAGGCTGTACCGGAACGTATTGGCGAAGGTCCTTGGTGGAAAGATCTGGTCGATTATGGCCTGACCCCTAACCAGCCACCGGAAGTGCTCTGGAACTTTGAAAAATTCCTGATCAATAAAAATGGCGAAGTGGTGGCACGTTTTGCACCAGACATTACTGCAGATGATCCACGCATTGTAGATGCGGTGAATGCAGAACTGGCAAAATAACGCTCTGCTCTCCCAATAAGCATTAAGATTAAAATAAGTATCTGTTTTCATAATGGGTACTTATTTCTATTTAAAACTCTTATTTCACTAAGTTGATATTCACCTACATTTGTAAAGACTCAACCAATCCGTGCACAATCAGCAATTGCTTAGGACGCAGGAAAATAATAGTCGAATGAAATTCCACACAATAAAGTCTTCAAGTTAATCGCCGGCCAAACGAGCCGCCCCGCTTAAAATAAAATATTTACTTATTCATTTTTATTAGATTTTTCTCACTTCTGTCTGGCTAATTATTTAAAATCCAGAAGAATTGTTATGAGTTTGCAACAATCTTTTTTATCTCCATAGTTTGTCCTTATATTAAATACTATCCAAATTCTATCACCTGTATCGAGACCCTGATTCCATGTCCAAAATTCTTGCCAATGCTGTCCTTCCTTTCGCATTATTTAGCTCGGGAATTTTACTGATGGGCTGCGAACAGGCTGTCGAAACACCCACTGAACAGGCAGATACAACAACGTCAGATCTGGAACCAACCTCTCAGCAACAAGGCTCGGCAACACCAACTGAACTTAAATCTGGCAATATGTTTTATATGGTTCGGGATGTCGCCGACTTGCAGCTCAAGGCCGGCAGTTATGTGGAACAGTTAAAACAGACCCAGACCGAACTGCAAACGGCGGTCGAAGCCAAAGATACCCAGCAGCTGCAATCCACTGCGACCCAGCTTCAACAGCAACTCAGCAGTTTTAATCAGGTGCTGGGTAACCTGAACTTAAAAAGTCAGGAAATTGACCAGATTCGTAATAATATGATGTCTGCAAACCAGCAAGTGCTGGCTTCTCCCCTCTTGAATGGTCAGGTGGATTTTAGCCAAGTGGACTTGAAAAAGATTGAATCGCAGATGGTCAATGTTCAAGCCGAAATGATCAAACTGGCCGGCTTGCTGATCCAGAATCCCGAGCAGAAACAAGGTTAAAACTCATTCAATCCCTTTCATCAAAAAACCAATCCGGCAAGAACCAGATTGGCTTTTATTTTCCCTCAATGAGGAATTAAAGTCGCATATCGATCACGATCCGGCCATCAATTTTCCCTTGTTCCATACGCTGAAAAATATCATTGATATTTTGCAGCGGCTCAACATTAATATGTGCCTTAACCTTACCCCGGGCAGCAATATCCAATGCTTCCTTGAGATCCAGTCGTGTACCCACTATCGAGCCGCGCACCGTAATGCCGTCAAGTACCATATCAAAAATCGACAAGTCAAACTTGCCTGGTGGTAAACCATTTAGCACCATAGTTCCCCCCCGACGCACGATCGAGACTGCCTGTTCAAAAGCTTTGGGAGAGACTGCTGTTACCAATACCCCATGACAACCTTCTCCAGTGGCTTTCATCACTTCTTCTTTTACATCGGATTTCAGTGCATTTATGCCCACATCAGCACCCAGATTTTTGGCCAGTTCCAGTTTTGAGTCATCCACATCTATGGCAATAACATTAAATCCCATGGTTTTGGCATATTGAACAGCAATATGACCCAGACCGCCAATGCCCGAAATTGCCATCCAGTCTCCTGTTTTGGCATCAGCCATTTTCAGACCTTTATAGACAGTGACGCCTGCACAGAGAATAGGTGCAATTTCAAGTAAGTCTACTCCCTCCGGAATTACTCCTACATAATCTCCATCGGCCAGACAATATTCAGCAAAGCTGCCGTTGACCGAATACCCCGAATTTTGCTGTTTTCTACACAGGGTTTCCCAGCCCGCATAACAATGTTCACAATGACCACACGCCGAATACAGCCATGGAATACCGACAATATCTCCTATTTTTAAATGGTCAATGCCTTCACCTATTTCAATCACTTCTCCTACTCCCTCATGCCCGGGAATAAAAGGTAAGCTCGGTTGCACCGGCCAGTCGCCATGCATGGCATGCAGATCGGTATGACAAACACCTGTGGCAATGATCTTGACCAGGACTTTGCCTGGACGAACTTGAGGGATGTTGAGTTCTTGGATTTCTAAGGGTTGGTTAAATGCAGTTACGACCGCTGCTTTCATTGTTGTTGGCATATTAATTCTCTCTTCTATTATTATAATTTCAGATTATTTTTGAATAATCTCCTTAATTATAGACAATAGAAAAACTGCAACAACTATAGAATTGTATTTCTCCGCTATTCTTTAAAAATTCTTAAAATTTTTTTGGCTGTTATTTTTAAATTATGCTCGACTATCTCCAAACAAATATTTTTATTTACACATAAATATAAGAATAATAATGATTTAATTAAATTCACTATCAGCAGATATAATATTTTTATCCAAATAAGATAGCTTCAAATTTTAGACTACATCTTCTTAAGCCCGTATCTTTATAATAAGGTGATAATTAGTCATATTCGAAAGGAATTTAATCAATACTAATTAAAAGAAAGCCACTTCAGCAGTGGCTTTCTAGTTTGGTGTTGGGCTTATTTTTTGGGCTTTTCACCACCACCAATCGTTTCTGCACAAATTCTTTGAAACCATCGCTTGAAAGTTCATGACCATAACCCGAATTTTTAATCCCGCCAAATGGCAGCTCTGGCGCAGTATCGGTATACCAGTTGATCCAGATCATGCCAGTTTCTACACGTGAAGCCAGCTTTTTCGCCCGCTCAATATTTTGTGAATGAATCACGCCTCCGAGACCATAATTGGAATCATTGGCAATCGATACAATTTCATCTTCATCTTTTGCCACATAAATTTGAGCGACCGGGCCAAAGAATTCTTCATACCAAGCCGGATTATCACGGCTGATATTTTCCAGAATAGTTGGCTGATAGAAATTACCTTCATGTTCATAAGGCTTACCACCAGTCAAAACTTTCGCGCCATTCTCTACAGCTTTATCCACCTGCTTGGTCAGTTTTTCCAACGCATCTGCCGAAGACAGTGGGCCAAGAGTAGTTTCAGAATCCAATGGATCACCAATTTTTAAGCCTTCAAAGACCTCGAGCATGCCCGCTTTAAATTGTTCTGCAATTTTCTCATGCAGGATAAAACGTTTAGCTGCTGTACAAACTTGCCCCGTGTTATTAACGCGTGCCTGACAGCCAATTTTGATCGCTTTTTCCAGATCAGCATCATCCAGCACAATGAATACATCATTACCGCCTAGTTCCAGTGTCGATTTGGTGACATGTTTCCCAGCCTGCCCCGCTACTGCACGCCCTGCGCCTTCTGAACCCGTGAGAGCAACGCCTTGTACACGCGGATCTGCGATAATATCTGCGACCTGATCGCTACTGATAAACAGATTAGTCCACACACCTTTCGGTGCGCCTGCATCCAAAATCAACTGTTCAAAGGCTTCAGCACATTGCGGAACGATGCTGGCGTGCTTGGCTACCACAGGGTTGCCAATCGCACAGTTTGGGGCAAAAACACGCATCAATTGATAGAATGGGAAGTTCCAAGGTTCTACCGCCATGATAATGCCTAAAGGATGGTGTTCTACCCAAGCTTCTCCCAGTTCCGTTTCATAAGAAACTGGCGCTAAAAACTCTTTGGCATGATCTGCATAATATTCTGCAATACGTGCACAACTTTCAATCTCACCTTCACTCTGCTTGATCAGCTTACCCATATCCAGCGTCATGATTTTAGCCAGTTCTGACTTGCGTTCCCGCATGTTGCTTGCCAGTTTGCGAAGTACCTCAATCCGGGTATCTACTTGTTGAGTCCAATCCGACTTCAGGATTTTTTCTGCGGTATCCAAGGCATTTTGGATATCTTGATCAGTGTGTGACGGATAATCTTTTAATTTCTGGTTGTTAAAGGGGTTAATGGATTGATAACTCATAATTAGATCCCTGCTTGGCCAATTCAATTTTTATAAATGGATAACAACGTGATTTGCGTCGTGACAGAGGTAGTAGAACCGTGAAACTTTTTATTGAATAAATCTGAAAAACTTAAAGACGCCATATCAACTTAGCATTGTTTTTTTCTGACTATGACTTTGCTTACAGATTGGTTCAAAAGATTACGCAGCGCAGGTAAAAGTTATATCGAGTGGTACAAATTAGAGCTATATAGTTTTCTTAAAATAATTATTCATAAGGCTAAAATCTGGTAACTTTTTTCAAAATAGTTTTTATATAAAAAAACCACCCTTTCGGGTGGTTTTTTCAATCTTAAACCAGCAATTACATTGCACGGTTTTTGATTTTGCGGATCGTTTCCAGCTGAGCAGCAGTTTCTGCAAGAGCAGCCAAAGCAGCAGCAGAGTCCAAATCGCTCTTTTGATTTGCTAGCAATTGTTCAGCGTGTTTACGCGCTTCAATAATTGCAGCTTCATCCAAGTTTTCTGCACGGACTGCTGTATCAGCAAGAACCGTAACAACATGCGGTTGAACTTCTAGAACACCACCAGATACATAGATTAATTCTTCTGTACCGTTTTCCAAAATAACGCGGATCGCGCCAGGTTGGAGCAAAGTTACCAGCGGAGCGTGACCAGGCATAATACCTAACTCACCGCCAGCACCTTTAGCAATTAGCATAGTTACAGTGCCTGAGTACAAAGACTCTTGAACACTTACAACGTCACATTGCATAGTCGCCATGAGAATCTCCTAAATTAGGGAACTAATTAAAGTTTCTCAGCTTTAGCAATCACTTCGTCAATACCACCAACCATGTAGAACGCTTGTTCTGGGATGTGATCGTATTCACCAGCTAGAAGACCTTTAAAGCCACGAATCGTTTCTTTAAGCGGTACAAGTTTACCAGGAGCACCAGTAAACACTTCAGCTACGTGGAACGGTTGAGAGAAGAAACGTTGGATCTTACGTGCACGGTATACAGTAAGTTTGTCTTCTTCTGACAATTCGTCCATACCAAGAATTGCGATAATGTCTTTCAATTCTTTATAACGTTGAAGAACGTTTTGAACTGAACGAGCGATTTCGTAATGCTCAGTACCAACTACAAGTGGATCTAGCTGACGTGAAGTAGAGTCAAGTGGATCAATCGCAGGGTAAATACCTTGAGAAGCGATGTCACGGCTCAATACAACAGTTGCGTCCAAGTGAGCGAACGTAGTTGCAGGCGATGGATCTGTTAAGTCATCGGCAGGTACGTATACCGCTTGGATTGACGTAATAGAACCAGACTTAGTAGATGTAATACGTTCTTGAAGAACACCCATCTCTTCTGCAAGAGTCGGTTGGTAACCTACTGCAGATGGCATACGGCCTAGAAGTGCTGATACTTCAGTACCCGCTAGTGTATAACGATAGATGTTGTCGACGAACAATAGTACGTCACGGCCTTTACCGTTTTCGTCTTTTTGATCACGGAAGTACTCAGCCATAGTCAAACCAGTCAACGCTACGCGTAAACGGTTACCTGGTGGCTCGTTCATCTGACCGTAGACCATTGCTACTTTGTCAAGAACGTTAGAGTCTTTCATTTCGTGATAGAAGTCATTACCTTCACGAGTACGTTCACCAACACCAGCAAACACAGATAAACCTGAGTGCGCTTTCGCGATGTTGTTGATCAACTCCATCATGTTTACAGTTTTACCAACACCGGCACCACCGAACAGACCAACTTTACCACCTTTCGCGAACGGGCATAGTAAGTCGATGACTTTAATACCAGTTTCTAGAAGGTCAGTAGAAGCCGCTTGTTCTGCATAAGAAGGCGCTTGACGGTGAATTGGTAAACGCTCTTCAGTCGCAACAGGACCAGCTTCGTCGATCGGGCGACCAAGAACGTCCATGATACGGCCAAGAGTCGCTGTACCTACTGGTACAGAGATCGGAGCGTTAGTGTTAGTTACGTTCAAACCACGCTTAAGGCCTTCAGTAGAACCCATTGCAATAGTACGAACTACGCCATCACCAAGTTGTTGCTGAACTTCTAATGTAGTTTCAGTACCGTCAACTTGGAGAGCGTCATAGATCTTAGGAACGCTGTTACGTTCAAACTCGACGTCGATAACCGCGCCGATGATCTGAATGATACGACCGCTACTCATTGCTGTCTCCTCAATTCAAACTAATATATGTTAAACGGCAGCGGCACCACCAACGATCTCAGAAATTTCCTGAGTAATCGCGGCTTGACGCAGCTTGTTATAAATAAGTTGCAGGTTCTTGATCAATTCACCCGCGTTATCAGTTGCAGCTTTCATTGCAACCATACGAGCAGACTGCTCACACGCGATGTTTTCGATCACACCTTGATACACCACAGACTCGATGTAACGAACCAACAAGCCATTTAAAAGCTCTTCAGCTTCAGGCTCGTAGATGTAATCCCAACCGTATTGACGGTTAAGCGTCTTGTCTTCTTCAGCAGCTGCCAAAGGAACAAGCTGTTCGATCTTTTGGTTTTGAGTCATGGCGTTGACAAAGCCGTTAGAAACCAGATAAATACGATCTAATTCGCCTTTATCATAAGCGTCTAACATCACCTGTACAGAACCAGATAACTGTTCAAGACTTGGAGTGTCGCCCACTTGAGTGGTCGCACCAAGCACTTTACCGCCGTAGTTTTTAAAAAACGAAACCGCTTTTTGACCAATCAAAGCAAATTGAACTTCAATTGACTGCTCTTGTTGCTGTTGAACGTGTTTTACCACTTTCTTGAACAGGTTAATGTTCAAACCACCAGCAAGGCCACGATCTGAAGACACAATGATATAGCCAACGCGCTTAACAGGACGTTCAACCATATAACGGTGTTTATATTCAGGATTCGCTTGTACCAAATGAGCAATTACACGGTGCATATTTTCGGCATACGGACGGCCTTGTGCCATGCGCTCTTGCGCACGACGCATCTTAGAAGCTGCTACCATCTGCATCGCGCGAGTAATTTTCTGCGTGCTTTTGATACTAGCTACTTTGGCGCGAATTTCTTTTAAATTTGCCATACGCTTAACCTAGTATTCGAAGGCCCTTACGAGCCCTCGAAGGTTGATTCCGTGAACCAAACCAACACCAATCTAGCAAGTTGCTAAATTAGTAAGTTTGAGTCGCTTTGAATTTTTCAATACCAGCTTTGAATTCAGCTTCGATATCTTTATCCCAAGCACCAGTCTCGTCAATTTTTTGCATTAACGCAGCGTGTTCTGAACGGAAGTAAGCAATTAACGCAGCGTCAAAGTCTACGATTTTCTTCACTTCTACGTCAGCCATGTAGCCTTCGTTAGATGCATAAACTGATACAGCTTGGTCAGCGATTGAGTATGGAGCATATTGTTTTTGCTTCATAAGCTCAGTTACGCGTTGACCGTGTTCAAGCTGTTTACGAGTTGCTTCGTCAAGGTCAGAAGCGAACTGAGCAAACGCTGCCAATTCACGGTACTGTGCAAGTGCAGTACGGATACCACCAGACAATTTCTTGATGACTTTAGTCTGCGCAGAACCACCAACACGAGATACAGAGATACCCGCGTTCACAGCAGGACGGATACCCGCGTTGAACAATGATGTTTCAAGGAAGATCTGACCGTCAGTAATCGAAATTACGTTGGTTGGTACGAATGCAGATACGTCACCTGCTTGAGTTTCAATAATCGGCAATGCAGTTAATGAACCAGTTTGGCCTTTAACTTCACCGTTAGTGAATTTCTCAACGTAGTCAGCAGATACACGAGAAGCACGTTCAAGTAGACGTGAATGTAGATAGAACACGTCACCTGGATAAGCTTCACGACCTGGTGGACGACGAAGAAGCAATGAAATTTGACGGTAAGCAACAGCTTGTTTAGACAAGTCATCATAGATGATCAGAGCGTCTTCACCGCGGTCACGGAAGTATTCACCCATTGTACAGCCAGAGTATGGAGCCAAGAACAGCATTGCTGCTGGATCGGCTGCAGCTGCTGCTACAACAGTTGTATACGCCATAGCGCCAGTTTCTTCCAGCTTACGTACTACGTTTGCAATAGTTGATTGTTTTTGACCAACTGCAACGTAGATACATTTAATGCCAGAGTTTTTCTGAGCGATGATCGCGTCGATCGCCATAGCTGTTTTACCAGTCTGACGGTCACCAATGATCAACTCACGTTGACCACGGCCTACTGGGATCATTGTATCTACTGATTTATAACCAGTTTGTACAGGTTGATCCACTGATTGACGCCAAATTACGCCTGGTGCTACTTTTTCAACAGCATCAGAAAGTTTTGCATCAATAGGGCCTTTACCATCAATCGGGTTACCCAAAGCGTCTACGACACGACCAAGAAGTTCAGGACCAACCGGAACTTCTAATACACGACCTGTACAACGAGCTTTTTGACCTTCTTGAAGGCTTAAGTAGTTACCTAAAACAACGACGCCCACTGAATCCTGTTCTAGGTTCAGTGCCATACCGTATAAGCCGCCGTCGAATTCGATCATTTCACCGTACATTGCATCAGCAAGGCCGTGAATGCGCACAATACCGTCGGATACCATAACAATGGTACCTTCGTTTTTAGCGGTCGCGCTGGTGTCCAGATCGCCGATACGCTGTTTAATGAGCGCACTGATCTCGGATGGATTCAGTTGTTGCATTGCGCTATACCTCAATCTTTTTAAAGTTCAGTCTTCTTATATGCAATTAAGCTAGAAGACGAGTACGCATTTTTTCAAGCTTATTAAGCGCAGAATCATCTATCACTTGGTCGCCTGCACGAATAACCACACCCGCAATTAACGCTGGGTTCACTTCTACAGAAACATTTACTGCCGCAGCGAAACGTTTTTCTAACGCTTGAGCAAGAATTTGTTCTTGTACAGAAGTCAATGGGAATGCTGATTCAATCACAACATCCACAGTATTGTTATTCTGTGATTTGAGCTGTTCGTATTCTGCTTGAATTTCAGGAAGCAAAGCCAAACGGTTGTTTTCAGCAAGCAATGTCAAAAAGTTTGACACTGCTGCAGTTTGGTCTTCACCTAAAACTTTGGCAAAAATACTCACCTGCTCAGCAGGCGTAAGCTCAGGGCGATTTAAGTAAGCTGAAAATGCTTCGTCTTGCACCGCAGCACTGAGCAAGTTAAGTGCTGTTGACCAATTGTCAGTTGCACCTTGCTCAGAAGCGTAAGCAAATGCTGCTTTAGCGTATGGGCGTGCCAACGTCAAGAGTTCAGCCATAATCTGCCTCTCTCTTAAAGTTTAGCAGCCAGCTGAGTCAGCATGGCATTGTGAGCTTCTGCGTCAACTTGCTGGCTAAGAATTTTCTCAGCACCAGCAACTGCAAGAGCAGCCACTTGTTGACGTAATTCTTCGCGAGCAGCATTGATTTCAGTATCAACAGCTTCTTTAGCTTGTTGACGAATACGCTCACCTTCAGCTGACGCTTGAGTACGAGCTTCTTCGACCAATTGCGCTGCACGACGGTTCGCTTGTTCGATCAATTGAGCCGCTTGTGCTTTTGCCGCATCCAGTTCAGCTTTCACTTGTGCTTGCGCATCTGCAAGGTCAGCCTTCGCTTTTTCAGCAGCGTTTAAGCCATCAGCGATTTTACGCTGACGTTCACTAATCGCATTGATTAGTGGTGGCCATACAAACTTCATGCAGAATGCGACGAAAATCGCAAACGCAATCGCTTGGCCAAACAATGTGAGGTTGATATTCATTGCAAATTCCTCAAATAGTGAATTTCGGAATTAAGCTGATTAACCTACAAATGGATTAGCGAAGATGAAGAACAAGCCAATACCAACACCGATCATAGGCACAGCATCAAGAAGACCCGCGATTAAGAACATACGAGTTTGAAGTTGTGGAGCCAATTCTGGTTGACGAGCTACAGCTTCAAGGAAACGGCCGCCTAGAAGACCAAAACCAATCGCAGTACCTAAAGCACCGAAAGCGATCAAGATAGCAGATGCAATTGCAACTAGACCTAAAGTGAGTTCCATGATAATTCCTCAGAGGTTAGGTTTATACCAAATTAAGTTAAAAAATTGTGCCCAACCATCCCGTGACAGTTAGGCAATACCATTAATGCTTTTCGCTTGCCATGCTCAAGTATACGATAGTCAGCATCATGAAAATGAATGCTTGTAGCGTAATAACAAGAATGTGGAAGATCGCCCAAGGCACAGATAACGCCCACTGGATCCAGAACGGTAATAACGCGATAAGAATGAAGATTAACTCACCCGCATACATGTTACCGAATAGTCGTAGAGCCAATGAAACTGGACGTGCAAGGAAGGTTACCAATTCCAGAATCAAGTTCACTGGAATAAGGATCGCTTTTGCAACTGGGTTACTTGGGTTAAATGGGTTAAGTGCTAGTTCACCAACGAAGCCGCCAACACCTTTTTCACGGATGCTGTAGAACAAGATAAGTGCAAATACAGACAATGACATACCAAGGGTAATGTTAGGGTCAGTAGATGGAACGATCTTGAAGTATACGTGGTGTGGATCAATACCAAACAGGCCACCAATCACGTGTTGAGCGACATAAGGAATCCAGTCAACCGGGATAAGGTCCATCAAGTTCATGAGGAAAATCCACACGAAGATGGTTAGCGCTAGTGGAGCGATCAAACGCGATTTACCATGGAAGGTATCGCGTACACTTGAGTCAACAAACTCGATAATCATTTCGATTGCAGACTGGAACTTGGTAGGAACACCAGAGTTTGCAGCTTTCGCTACGAGCCAGAATAACAAGCAGAAAATGATACCAAGGCCGATTGACCAACCCATTGAATCCAAGTGAATAGCAGTGAACCCCATCTGTTGAGCTTCAGCACCGTTCTCGGCCAATTTCCATGTACCGTCTGGCATTTTGCCATAGGTCATATTGGTCAAGTGATGCTTGATATACTCGGTCGAAGTAAGGGCATGTTCTTCAGCAGCCATAAATCACACCTGGTCAATGTCAAAAAACTATAGAACAAACGAATATCGCGTGCTGCTTGATATCTCGCCTGCTCCTAAAAAACTTTTCAATTTTTTGTTGTGTTTAAACTCGTTTTTGTAGACGTGACACCCAAAAAGGAGCGACCCACGACATGGCTTGAACGAGCATAAAACCACAAAACAACGCAACCGGGGATAACGGCTTGACATTGCTTAAAATTAAAATGAAACCAACAATCACAATTGCAAACTTGCCCATCAAGCCTTTATACATGTTCGAAAGAACCTGCTTAGATGCCCGGGCTCCTGCCGCTCGAAATGATTGCCATGAAAAATAACAACTCGCAAGCCAGCAGACGAACGCCCCCAAAGCGGCACTCAAGGCTACGGTTGAGTCTTTCACGACCCAGCCAATCAAGGCTGAAACAGGAATCATTAATGCTTGTAAGAGGACTAAAGCTTTCGCTAATCGTCGGTCAATCAAGCGACTAGTTCGGCTCATTATTTATTCACTCACAGCAAGCATGCTTGACAAGTTTAGCTGATGATTATTTTTAATCGCAGGCATTATAGAGTTACACCCCTGAACATGCAATCTTTTCCCGACCTTAGTCGTGTTTTTTTCAACAGATCAAATGCTGGCAAACTAATCAAAACTTGATTATTTTTAAATCATTGATGGGCATTTAACACACATTTACGGGTTTGCTCGGCCAATTTCTGCCAGGCCTGGATAAAGTCCCCTGCCCCACTCATACTTTCATCGACACTCTGGAACACAATCGGTTTCAGTTTTCGGTACTGATTTTCACCAGCATGTGCTTCTGCCAGTAGACACATTTTGCTCTGCACACGACTGTCTTGCAGATACTTGATCTGCGCCACGGTTGGTGAGACATGCGGATCATCAGTCAAAGCCCCCATGAACTTCAGGTTCAATGGGCGTTCCAGATATTGATAGGCATCATGGTAGGACCAATAAGGTTGAGCTTTACTTGTAGAACTATAACGCTGTGCAGTCAAAAACATGGTTTGGGCAAAGTCACGCGCATTTTTCCAATAGACCTCCCGATGCTCAGGCAGCTGCTGAGAACGTAAGGCTGCAATGAAGAAACCGATGCGCACTGCATTGTTGGGATCGAGCCAGACATGGGTATCGACGGTATCTTTTAAGGCTTGCCCACGTGGATTACGCATTGGCAAAGTGGTCAGAATACCCGAATCTAAAATCGCGATACTTTTATTGTTATTGTTCAACACTTTTGCCAACGGTGCTTCATGTGCCTGCCCCAACCAGATCACCAGGCCGGCATCCTGAATCGTTTTACGGTGTGCCGGGGTGAGGCTGACATCATGACCGCTTTGATTGGCCAGTAATAAAGTCGGCTGTTCCACGCCTTGAGTAATGGTCTTGGCAATCAGATAAATCGGCTGCGTTGAAACCACCAGACTTTGCGACCAGCTAAGGGTACTGAACAAAGCCAAGCTACACAGGGCAAGGAAACGGAACATGAAGAGAAATCGCTATATAAGAACAAATTTGATATTGTTATAATATAACAAAATTACAAAAATACCTATGCCCAATCGAAACTCTGGGCGCTTCATGTTAAGATTTGAAATCTTTTAATTTTCAGTTTCGCACCTGAGGTGAACTATGGGTTCATGTTCGCACGAACACCACAATGCATTGCACGGCGTACACGACCATCCAAATGTCGCGCAACGTCTGGCCGAAGCAGAGAGTCTTTGTGCGGCAAGTGGCGCACGCCTCACTCCTTTACGCAAAGAGGTACTGGAACTGATTCTGAATGCAAGCGGCCCGATGGGTGCGTATGACCTGCTGGCACAAATAAAAAATGCCAGCGACCGTCCCGCTGCCCCACCAACGGTGTACCGTACACTCGACTTTTTATTAGAAAAAGGCTTTATTCACCGCCTGACCTCTATTAATGCCTATATTCCCTGCTGCCATCCGCGTGAAGGCCATCAGGCGGCATTCTTGATTTGTACTGAATGTAAAGCAGTCAAAGAAGCATCTGCACAAGGTTTATTAGAACAACTGGATGCCTTGGCGGCTTCAGACGATTTTAGTGCACACCACAGCATTATCGAAATTTCAGGAATCTGTCAGCAGTGTCGCAACAAAGCTTGAATGCATCTCCCTTGATCCAGCTTTCCAAGATCTGGGTCAATATTGATGATCGTGACATTTTAAAGGCCATTGATTTCTCTTTGCAGGAGAAAGAGATTGTTACGCTGATTGGTCCGAACGGTGCCGGTAAGTCGACCTTAATAAAGGTCATGCTTGGGATCGTCAAACCGAAATCCGGTGAAATCAAAACGGCGCGCAAGCTAAAATTCTCTTATGTGCCACAGAAATTCAATCCTTCACATAGTCTGCCACTACGGGTTAAAGATCTGCTGGCACTAGAAAAATGCCCTTCAGCTATTAAAGCTGAAATCATTCGGGATACTGGCATTGCCAAGCTGGAAAATTCCAAAGTTCAACAGCTTTCTGGCGGTGAACGTCAACGTGTTCTGCTAGCACGTGCATTATTACGTCAGCCGGATATTCTGGTACTGGATGAACCGATGCAGGGACTGGATATTCAATCCGAAGCTGAACTGTATGAATATGTGCGCAGCCTGCCAGAAAAATATGGTTGTGCCATTTTAATGGTCTCACATGACCTGCAATGGGTAATGCAAGGCACGCATCGCGTGGTATGTCTCAACAAACATATCTGCTGTAGCGGTCTACCAGAAAGTGTGCAGCAGCATCCAGAATATCAGGCCATTTTTGGTACCAATCGGGTGTTCTACCAGCATCATCATGACCATTGTGCGCATGGTGATTCAGCCACACCATACCAGCACGATTCACGCCCTCACATTCACCCCGAGCCGGAAGCTTAAGCCATGATGGATTGGTTATCTCTCCTATTACCTGCATGGATTATGGGAACACTCTTGGTGTTCCTGACCGCACCACTCGGCTGTCTGATGCTGTGGCGTCGTATGTCTTTCTTTGCAGATACGATGGCACATGGTACTTTGCTCGGTGTTGCAATTGCTGGTGCGATGAGCCTGCCACTCTGGATGGGGGTCAGCTTTATTGCAGTCTTATTGGTCGCTGTACTTTGGGTACTGTATGACCCGCGTTTGCCGAATGATGCATTGTTGGCACTCTGCTCCGCCACCCTGCTCTGTTCAGGTTTATTATTCATTCAGCATTTACCGAGTTTAAGACCGGAACTGCTTAGCTATTTATTTGGTGATTTACTCACTATTTCATGGATAGATCTTCCTACTTTTGCCGTTGTAATTATCTTGGCATTGGCCGTTCTGTATAAAAGCTGGCAGGCGCAAATCCAAATTGCGATTGATCCTGATATGGCGATCAGTGAAGGCGTAAATGCAAAACTGCAACGTCTGATCTTTATGCTGTTATTGGCACTGTTTACTGTTCTAGCATTGCGTGCGGTCGGTTCTCTTTTGATGGGCGCATTGCTGGTGATTCCAGCACTCACTGCTCGACTACTGGCAAATTCTCCTCGTCAAATGGTGATCTGGGCTTTTGTGATTGCACAAATTGGTGTGACAGTCGGGCTCTGGTCAAGTGCAGGTCTGAATACGTCAACAGGTCTGACCATTGTGCTGACCATGTCAGGGTTGTTTGCCGTTATTTTTATCCTACAGAAGTTTAAAAAACTGGCTTAAGACATGGCAGGTAAATTTTATCTAATTAGTGCCTGCTTGCTCGGACACAAGGTTCGTTATGATGGTCGCGACTGTCTGGTAAAAGAGTTGGTCGATTATTTATTGCCGGATCAATATGTCACGATTTGCCCTGAAGTCAGTAGTGGTTTGCCTATCCCCCGACCCGCAGCAGAGATTCAAGGCGGCACAGGATTAGAGGTTCTTAAAGGTTTAGCTCAAGTAACAGATATTCAAGGAAGGGATGTATCTACTGCTTTTATACAGGGAGCATATGCCGCTTTAGATCTTGCCCAAAGATTTCAAGCGACACATGCCATCCTCAAAGCCCATAGCCCTTCTTGTAGCAGCAAGCTGATTTATGATGGTTCATTTACTGGAAATAAAATTCAAGGTGATGGGGTCACAGCAGCATTACTTAAACAGCATGGTATGGAGGTCATGACTGAAGATGAATTTTTACAGATGATTCTTTAAGAGATCGTTGAATTCCCTCTCCTGTAAGAAGAGGTTCTCCTACTGATGCACTAGACTCAATAAAAATGCGGCTCCAGCGAACAAGCTGGCAAAAGTTCGATTCATGACTTTCTGCTGTTTTGGCGATTTCAGAAGACGCAGAACCTTGGCAGCCAGACCGGTATAGCCTGCCATCACGATCAGATCAATCGTTACCATAGTCGCGGCCATAATCACATATTGAATCCATTGCGGTTTAGATAAGTCCAGAAATTGCGGCAATACTGCCAGCAAAAATACAATCGCTTTGGGATTACTCATATTGACCAGAAAACCGTGGATGACGAGTTTCCCAGCTGATTTTCGTGCGAGTTCATGTTTAATTTCAATCGACTGCGCTGGCGCTTTCCACTGCAAAAAAGCCAGATACAATAAATAGGCAACCCCAAACCATTTCACTGCAAGAAATGCCCAAGGTGTAGTCGCAAACAATACCCCTGCCCCGGCAGCCACAATGGCAATTTGAACCAATAGGGCGAGTTGCAGGCCGAGCGCATTCCAGTATCCATGTCGAAAGCCATAATTCAGTCCGCTCGACATTGAAGCAATAGCACCCGCACCTGGGGAAATACTGATCACCCAACAGGCTAACATATAAGCAAACCAGACTTGATAGGACATAGAGATTTAACTCATTCAAATTCAGGATCTAATTATATGACTTTTCCAATATTTTCAGCCAAAAAAATTGCTTAAACATCAGACTGCATACTATTCACTCTATAGCGCTTCAGGCACAATAGCAGGATTGGATACAGAAAATTTATTACAGGAGCCATGAATGACAGCCCAATCTGTAATTTTGCCATTACCTTCAGATCATGCTCGCTTTATTGTTTTACGTCTGAAAAATCTCAGTATCGAAGATTTTAAGGAACGATTAAAACAGCTATTTACGACACGCGATCGCCTGATTACCCAACATCCGAATGCGCAAATTAAAACGGCTGTCGCTTTTGGTCCTGAACTCTGGTCAAAATTGTATGAACAGGCACCTGCTGGTTTTAAACAATTAGAGCCAATTCAAGGTTCATTTAATATGCCTGTGGTTCCCGCTGATGTACTGATTCATATTGCCAGTGCGCGTGCTGATATCTGTTTCGCCTTGAGTCAGTCTTTCTTTGAAGGTATTCGCGATCAGGTTGAAGTACTAGATGAGCGTGTTTGCTTCCGTTACTTTGATGGCCGTGATATTACCGGTTTCATCGATGGGACTGAAAATCCGCAATTCCCGGATGATCGAGCTGAAGTGGCTTTACTGGGTGAAGATGCTGGCATTTTCCAAGACGGTTCATTCATTTTTGCGCAGCGTTATGCCCATAACCTGGATAAATGGAAAAAACTCAAAGTCGATGCTCAAGAACAAGTGATGGGTCGTACCAAACTTGAATCGATTGAACTCGATGATGAGGTAAAACCTGCCAATGCACATATCGCTCGTACTGTCGTTGAAGATGAGGGAGGCGAGGAAATGGAAATTCTACGTCACTCTCTGCCTTATGGAGATGGTCGTGGTGACCAAGGTCTATTCTTCATTGCTTATACCAAAGACCTGAAAATCATTGATGCCATGTTAGTGCGCATGTTTGGTACATCAGGCGATGGGATCCATGACCGCTTGCTACACTTCGTGACTCCAATGGATGGTGCGTATTACTTTGCACCGAGTGAGGAGTTGTTGGAAGAGATTTTGGAAGGGTAAAGTGAAAAGCCGATGAAAGTCGGCTTTTTAAATCAATTATTCTTAGAATGAGAATTCTTTTTTATTATTTCCTTCAAAATATTTTATATTCAAATTATTATCAATCTCTACATTCTTTCCTGCATATATATATTTTTCTGAAATTAAGTTAAAATCTTTAACTTTCATAATCCTTAAATTGGCCCCTTCTTCATCAAAAAACGGAGATACTATTAAAAAGAAATCTTTTTCTCCTTTCAAGAGCACACTCATTCCATCTTGAGGATTAATAAAGTTATACTTATTCAACATTGTTTGCGAAGATATCAATCTTAACCCATTACACTTATTTAATTTAATATTATTTATACATTTAAAATGAATATCGGATGAATAGGGCAATTTAGAAAATTCTTTATTATTTAAATTCAAATCCTCTATTTTACTTATACGACCTTTTTCAAAATTATAACATTCATCTTCAATATTAATATTATTATTTTTTAAAAAACAGGTAGTTCCTGATAAACAAATTTTATTACCCTTCTTATTGTATTTTATAATAGCAGGTTCATTATAAATCTCCCTTAACTTACCATCAACAAAATTACCTACCATCTGAGGAACAGGAATTACTTTTTTCCCTAACGGGTCTAATATAACTATCAGCTTAACAACTCTACTTTCACCTACACCTAAATCTCTATTATGATTTAAGATTAATAACACTTTATCATTTGAAAAATTAGGTAAATCTTTAATATGCTTATTATAAACCTCAAGCTTATCTTTCGAACAAAAATCAATATTTCCACCTTCAAAATAACATTTTGAGACATTATCTGAAGTTATCAATATATTTTCTTTGGGGTATGTACAACTCGAAAATCCTAAAATAGAAAGAAATAATAAAATTAATTTGAACTGCATTTTTAAAACCTATTTATTTGAATGATAAGTATGTATTTTCTCAAATATAACTTTAACTTTCTCAGTAGAATGTTTATTTGCTTTATTTGTTCTAGATTCATGGTAACCAATATTACCATCAGAAATAACCCCATATTTATTCTTTTTTCCCTTTGGTAAAGCAATTGAAGCCCACTCTTTAGAAGCATCAACCATAGCCTGTTCTACAGTTTTATTTCCATTAATAATCAGGTTATAGATAGATGAACGACCTCTTAATAAATGTTCCTTAAAGACTCTTTCTTGCATATCATGATCATACAACTCATTACCAGTCAAATTTAGTCTTGCTTTAGCTGCCGCTAGAGTAGAAGGAATCGTTTGATATTTCCCCGTTGCAAATCTTCTTCTATTATCATCCCATTTATATTTTTTCGCAGCCTCTAAAAGCTCATCAATAGTTTTCCCAGTAATTGTACCTGGCAAGTCATTCATTTTCCCATATTTGACCCTTTTCCCTTCAGGAGCTCCCGCATTCCAAGCTTCATAGCTACCTTCACCACTAGCAATTGCGTCCCCTAACTCTTTTACAAGATCATCAATAATTTGGTCTGTTATTTTAGAAATAGTAGAAGGGCGAATTCAAACATGAGGTGCGACAGTTTCAAAAGCCTTATGATAATCAACAAGCTGAGCAAATTTCTCTAATGGTGTAAGCCAATCTAACGCTTTTCTAGGACGAGTATTCAGTGACATGGCGA
>NZ_VPDK01000040.1:0-28474 GCF_013417725.1 Acinetobacter sp. YH12233 | reverse complement strand
ATATTGAAATTTATTACAATCGAGTCAGAAGACATTCTGCAAACGGCTGGTTAAGTCCAGAAGCCTTTGAACAGAAATATATTAAAAGTTTAGAGGGGCTGGTTGTCCACGATACTGTCTAGGATCAGTATTTGAATATACGGTAACGCGTAATGCGGGACAGGCCGATCAGGAAAGTGCTTCAGCAAATCTGGTGATCAATATTGATCAGGTAAACCAGATTCTTAACTATGCCGACGATCCAGCAGATAACCTGTTACAGGGTGGTGCAGGTGATGACATCCTGACAGGTGGTGCAGGAGCAGATACAGCGATCTATTATTTACTAAATAATGCTGATGCAACTGGCGGCAATGGTACATATACCTGGACTGACTTCAATGCAGTTGAAGGTGACACCATCGATGTATCTGCATTATTAAGTGATCAGGCAGTAGATGCCTCAAATCTGGGGAACTATATCACGCTCGAACAACGTGGAGATGATACAGTCGTGACGATCGATCGTGATGGTTCCGATACCAATACCACCTTTGCACGCGCTGATTTGCTGATATTACAGAATGTAGACAGTGCAACTTTACAGCTGGATGACATCATTAAATATAATCCAATCTAATCAGAAGTTTTTAAAATGGATTATTCATAAAAATTTATGATGTCATTGAACTTCAATTAAAAAATCCCGCTTAATGCGGGGTTTTTTAATTTTATATGGCATTTAAAGTGTTAAAAACCAGATAGAAGCAGCAATGACGACAATTAAGATAACCAGAAAGATTTTTAGATTGGTTTTAGGATAAGTGGTGCTTAAGCTCGCTTTCGTAATTTCCTGACCTGCGGGATCATACAGAATCACCTTTTGTGCACTATTTTCATAACCTAATTCTAGCAGGGCACGCTGTTCAAGAGCTGTCAGACCCTCTTCAGGCATATCCATAACTTGCAGCAGCGTTGTAGAGCCCCAAAGTTTTTGAACAATTGAAGTAGATACCAGCTGTTTTAGGGTGTCTGAGGCAGCATTAAAGTCGGCAATGATGCTGCGTTCATGCGCATAGGGAACGGGAGGGACCATTGTTTGCACAATCGTGCCCTCATTGTCCATCAGTTGCATTTTATCTTTATAAATTTGCACCCATATTGCATTGGGAAGTTTGGATAACTGATCTTGCAGCATGAATTGCCTACGTATTGCTTTGATATTAAATTAAATAATCTATAAACATATCCCGTATCAAGACGGGATATGTAATGTTCCATTACTTGGCAGGAGCACCATATTCATTATTTTCTTTTTTGGTATCACTTGCCCACCAGATAATGAGTAAAATGGCTCCTATCCCTGTCAGTACAAGCAATTGCCACCATCCAGAGCGTCCAATGTCATGCAAGCGACGTGCCCCTACAGCCAGACTTGGGAGCAGAAGCGCTAAATTTAGCAGGCCATTCACCAAAGGTTTGGTGCCTAAAACTGCATCAATGGCTTCACTAATAATGCTTAAAATTACACAAAACAGCATAAAGAACCAAAATTCTTTACGGCGTGCACGACCTGAAAAGTTTGCATAATTGGTTAGACATTTTACAAACCAGTCGATACTGCTGTAATTCTCTTCAGCCTGATCCAGATTGGAATATTTATTAATCTGATTGCTAATGCTTTCTCCCAGATGAATCGAGTTTCCCAAAGCCAGATAAATATCTGCTGCCTGACCGGTTGAGTTAACAATAAAATCAACCCGGTCACCGCGTGAAGGAGGGCGTTGTCCACGCCAGTCTGCACCGCTAAAACTGTAGCGGTTGTTATCATCCCCTGTGATAAAACCCGTATTATCTTGAATAGAAAAATCCAGGATGGAACCTTTCATAAGCCCTCTCTATTTATCTTCTGGCTATTATGGATTTGTATAAATATTATTCATATATGGCCGATAGTAGCATAGGAAATTTATTTTGAGATCAAGCTTTTATAAAAATATTTAGGTAATAAATTTTCACTATCTAAAGCTAGAAGTTCTGATTAATAAGAAGTTGATTTAGCCGATAACAAATAATTTAGTTAAATTTAGATTTTCTTAATTTGTTGAATAATAAGAAATGATTCAAGGGAAGAAAAACTGAAATAAATTTAATAAAGCTAAAAATATACCAATATTTATAAAAATAATTTAAATCAATGACTTAATTAATTTTAGTATTTTATTCAATATGAATATATTGCGAATTTTTACGTAGAGTTTGAATAAGAAACTAATCCCCAACAGACTTTGCTTAAGTTAATAAATGCTTATATATTGATCTCATAAAACAACTTAAACATTAAACTGTTTTTAAGTGAATTCACCTATTTTATAAAGGCAATTTTAATTAATAAAACATTAAAGGGTGTCATGATGAAAGCTATTCTAATGAAGAAGATGATTAACTGCGTTGCGATGAGTGGTGTATTGCTATTCACTGCTGGTCAAACAATGGCAATGAATCAGCAATCTTCAACTGCTGCTCAAGCAAATTCTAAAGCATCAAATGACAGCCGAATGAATTTAACTGAGAGTCAAGTGATTAAGGTTGTAAGTACGGTCAATAACGGTGAAATTAAACAGGCAAAAACAGCTTTGCCAAAACTTAAAACAGATGACGCACGTAAGTATGCGCAAATGATGATTAGCGAACATACAGCGAACGAGAAAAAAGGCCAGGCTCTGGCAGACCGTTTAAAATTAACTCCTCAAGCAAGCAGTCTCAGTACGGCATTGCAAAGCGATAGTGACAAGATTGTTACTGACCTGAGCAAGCCATCTGCAGCCGATAAAGACTATATGATGAGTCAGGTTGAAGTACATCGTAAAGCCCTGAACACTTTGGATACACAATTGATTCCAAGTGCGAAAAATGCGGAATTAAAAAGCATGTTGACGCACACCCGTACTGCGGTAGCGACACATCTGAAAAAAGCTGAACAAATCGTTGAAAAGATGAAATAAGTTAAGCATTCATCCAATAAAAAAACCGCCATTTTAGGCGGTTTTTTTGATCATAATACTTTATATATTATGTGATATTTCTTACCAGCTTAACGCGCCACCAGTTTGATAATCTGTTACGCGAGTTTCGAAGAAGTTCTTCTCTTTACGTAGATCCATCATTTCTGACATCCACTGGAATGGATTGTTCACACCAGTAAACTGTTCAGGCAAGCCTAACTGGCTCAAGCGACGGTTACAGATAAATTTCAGGTATTCTTCCATCATACCGGCATTCATGCCCAATACACCGCGTGGCATCGTGTCACGTGCATATTCGATTTCAAGCATGGTGCCTTCAAGGATCATCTGAATCACTTCTTGCTGGAATTCAGCAGTCCACAGATGTGGGTTCTCGATCTTGATCTGGTTGATCATATCAATACCGAAGTTCAGGTGCATAGATTCATCACGCAGGATGTACTGGAATTGCTCAGCAACACCATTCATCTTGTTACGACGACCCATAGACAGAATTTGGGTGAAACCGCAGTAGAAGAAGATACCTTCAAGTACACAGTAGAATGCGATCAGGTTGCGAAGCAAGATCTGGTCGTTTTCTGGTGTACCGGTTTTGAAAGTAGGATCACTTAGAGATTGTGTATATTTCAGGCCCCAAGCCGCTTTACGTGCAACTGATGGGACTTCGCGGTACATGTTGAAGACTTCACCTTCGTCCATACCTAAAGACTCGATACAGTACTGGTAAGCATGCGTATGAATCGCTTCTTCAAATGACTGACGCAGGATGTACTGACGGCATTCAGGGTTGGTGATGTGACGGTAGATCGCCAATACCAGATTGTTTGCTACTAGTGAATCCGCGGTAGAGAAGAAACCAAGTGAACGCATCACGATGGTACGTTCATCTTCAGTCAAGCCATTTTCAGACTTCCACAACGCGATGTCGTGGTTCATGTTGATTTCTTGAGGCATCCAGTGGTTCGCACAACCATCCAGATATTTCTGCCAAGCCCATTCGTATTTGAATGGCACTAACTGGTTCAAGTCAGCACGGCAGTTGATCATACGTTTATCATCAACCTGTACACGCTGTGCGCCCATCTCAAGTTCTTCAAGACCAGGCGCAACGTCCAGTTGGTCTAGGGAAGCAGATGCTCTTGCCAGTGAATCGGTTGAATTTGATCCTGCGCTTCGAGGGGCTGCAGCGGGTTGTGCAGCTGCCACATTCGACGATGTGTTGCTTGCATCAGATACCATCTGCGGATTAGCCGTTTTTTTCGGCTCGACGGGCGTAGGCTGCTGTTCAGGTGCAGCCGGTTTTTGCGAATCATCTTCGAAATCGTCCCAACTTAGGATAGACATATCAATTCTCTCTAGTTGCTTTATATCTTTTATTAGACATCCAGCAGTGCTGAGATGTCTTACTATACGCTCAATTTGTGTAAACAAAATTAAGTTTTGTCGATGAATGCTCTGAATTTGTTCAGAGATAAATCCCCACTACTTATTTTGTTTACGCTGTTGCTGGCGAACTTTAAACCAGAAGTAAGCAATCGGTGCGTAAAAGGTAATGGCAAAGGAAAGGATCAATGCCACAAGTCCTAACATGTAATTGTGAGTCATATGGGGCATTGAGGTTTCCTTTATTGTTAAATATTAAATCCTCCCCAAACCCATCCTTTAATAAAGGAGGGGGATTTCCGTGAATTCTTTTGCTTACACGGAAGTCCCCCTTTGGAAAAGGGGGATTTAGGGGGGATTTTGTATTAAGTAACTACCTGAGTAGTTGACTTAAGATTTTTTATGTTTTGTTCATTTGCTTGGTTTATCGAAACCAATATTGCAACTGAGCAAGGTAATAAGCATGTGAAGCAAAAAATCTGAATTTCCTTGCGTACAATGCGAACTTTCTTTTTAAATTCTTTAAGCTTTTTCGACATGTTCTATTCCTTTACGGAATCAATCATGACGAATTAGCAAAAGTGAGTTCTTATGCTAACCGCTCATAAGAATCAACCATTGCTAATTCGCAATATAAGAGATAAATCTCGGTTGATTCCTAATCCAGCTAACTTACTGACAAGCCTCACAATCAGGATTATCAATTGAACATGCTTGTGGCACTGGCGCTGCTTGAGTGAAACCTTCTTCCTCTACAGGCGCTTCAGGTTTTTTCTCTTCAACCACTGGCGCTGCAACTACAGGAGCCGCAACAGTTGCAGGTTTAACTGCATTCAATGCACCAGTATTAATGGTTGATTTTTCAGCAGAAGTTGCACCTAATGCACGTAGGTAGTAAGTGGTTTTCAGACCACGTAACCAAGCCATCTTGTAAGTGATGTCCAGTTTCTTACCGTTTGCACCAGCGATGTACAGGTTCAGAGATTGCGCCTGATCGATCCATTTTTGACGACGAGAAGCAGCATCTACGATCCAGCGTGGCTCAACTTCAAACGCAGTCGCAAAGATCGCTTTCAATTCTTCAGGAATACGAGAAATCTTTTGTACTGAACCTTCAAAGTGTTTCAGGTCATTGACCATCACTGCATCCCAAAGACCACGTTCTTTCAACGCACGTACCAGGTACGGGTTGATCACTGTGAATTCACCAGACAGGTTAGATTTCACATACAGGTTCTGGAATGTAGGCTCAATGGATTGAGACACACCACAAATGTTCGAAATAGTTGCAGTTGGCGCAATCGCCATCACATTCGAATTACGCATACCGTCTTTTTGAACTTTGGCACGTAAAGTGTCCCAGTCCAGACGTTGTGTGCGGTCTACTTCAAACATGCGTTCTGGACGAGTTTTCGCAACCAGGTCAAGTGAGTCGATTGGCAGAATACCTTGATCCCACAGTGAACCTTTGAATGTTTCATACGTACCGCGTTCAACAGCAAGGTCACTTGAAGTTGAAATTGCGTAGTAAGAAATCACTTCCATTGATTCATCAGCAAACTCAACCGCAGCGTCAGAACCGTAAGCCATACCCATTTCGTAAAGCGCATCCTGGAAGCCCATGATACCCATACCGACTGGACGGTGTTTCAGGTTCGAGTTACGTGCTTGTGGAACTGCGTAGTAGTTGATGTCGATCACGTTATCGAGCATACGAACCGCAGTTTTTACTGTACGAGCCAGTTTTTCACGATCCAGCTTGCCGCCTTGAATGTGTTGTACCAGGTTGATCGAACCTAAATTACATACTGCGATTTCTTCTTTGCTGGTGTTCAGGGTGATTTCTGTACACAGGTTAGAAGAGTGAACCACACCTACGTGTTGTTGTGGTGAACGCAGGTTACATACGTCTTTGAACGTGATCCATGGGTGGCCTGTTTCGAACAGCATAGACAGCATTTTGCGCCACAAATCTTTTGCACGGATTTTCTTGTGCAACATGTTTGTTTCTTTGGCAATGCTTTCGTAGTAAGCATAACGCTCAGCGAATTCTGCACCAGTCAGATCATGAAGATCAGGCGTTTCAGAAGGTGTGAACAGTGTCCATTCAGCATCTTCGAATACACGTTGCATGAACAGGTCAGGAACCCAGTTCGCAGTGTTCATGTCGTGAGTACGACGACGGTCATCACCCGTATTCTTACGCAGCTCAAGGAATTCTTCGATATCCAGATGCCAGGTTTCCAGGTATGCACATACCGCACCTTTACGTTTACCACCCTGGTTTACTGCAACAGCAGTATCGTTGGCAACTTTAAGGAATGGCACCACACCTTGAGACTTACCGTTTGTACCTTTAATGTAAGAGTTCAGGGCACGAACTGGAGTCCAGTCATTACCTAAACCGCCTGCCCATTTAGACAGCATTGCGTTATCACGCATCGCGCCATAGATGTCAAACAGATCATCATCAATTGTAGTTAAGTAGCAGCTAGATAACTGTGGACGTAGCGTACCTGAGTTGAACAGGGTAGGCGTAGACGCCATGTAGTCGAAGCTAGACAATAAGTTATAGAACTCGATTGCACGGTCTTCACGGTTATCTTCGTTCAGGGCAAGACCCATAGACACACGCATGAAGAACAATTGCGGCAATTCGAAACGCACGCCATCTGAGTGGATAAAGTAACGGTCAAATAGGGTTTGCAGACCTAGGTAAGTGAACTGGTTTGAACGTTCTGGTTGAATCGCTGCAGCCAGCTTAGCCAGGTCAAAGTTTAACAATTCAGGTGAAAGAAGCTCTAACTCAATCCCTTTTTTCAGGAAAGTTTCAAGTGCATCACCTTCATTAGTATCAGTGGATAGACCCAAGAACTCTAAACCGGTAGCCACCAGGTCATCACGCAACAGACGTGCAGTCACATAAGTATAGTTAGGTTCTTGCTCAATACGGGTACGAGTTGCCATCATCATGGTTGTAGAGATGTCAGACTCTTTTACACCGTTATAAAGGTTTTTTACGGTCTCATCGACAATCGCCTGTACGTCGATCCCTTCAAGGCCTTCAGCAGCACGAGTCACAGTCGCAGTCAATTCGCTTAAGTCAAGCGGCTTTAACTTACCTTCTGCATCAGTGACTTGCAGTGTAGGGTGATGGTTGGCACCTAACTGTTTGCGCGCTTCAGAACGTTGTTCACGGTAGATGACATAGGCACGTGCAACTTTCTGTTCGCCAGTACGCATCAGCGCAAGTTCAACCTGATCCTGAATTTCTTCGATATGGATCGTGCCACCCGATGGTAAACGGCGTTTGAATGTATTCAGAACCATTTCCGTTAATTGTTCGATACGGTCGTGTATACGGCTCGAATCTGCACTTTGCTGGCCTTCTACTGCCAAAAATGCTTTTCCAATTGCAACAGAAATTTTTTCTGCATCAAAAGCGGCAACATCACCGGTGCGTTTAATCACCTGAAGTTGACCCGGAGTGGACGTGATTACGCTCATGTTAGCATAGCTCCATTGTCATCTATTTTTATGTTTATGGACCGTTTGAACTGGGCAAAAATCGTGCCACAGTGTTCGAGGAATAAACACAAGACCTAGTGGTTATAAAATTAATTGAACACAAGATACGGGAAAATTTAGGGTAGATCAATATTGACATTTTGCTAAATATTTTTCTGAAGTTTTATCTTAATCTTTTGCAAAAAGATCCCAATTTTTATTGATTCTTGCATAAGCCTTATCCGGCAAGGCATAGCATATCAAAGCTGGCAAAAAGTGCTTATAGATAACATTGTGGATAACTAAAAAGGCCTGAATCAACTAGTCACATTTTGTCCAGATTCAGCTTTGATCAATGCAAATAAGCCGACAAACGGTAGTTAAATGCACATTCGAGTGAAATGTGCACGATAAAATATTACAAAATGCTACTTTGATGTATTGGTTTGGTGAACGCTATCTTGTTTACAATGTAAACGTGTGTATATTGCAAGCATATTAAAAACGTATCTATTGGATTTCAAAAGGATACGTCCGTAGCATGCGTCCATCAAATAAAGGGGCAACACATGAGCCAAGAAGAAAAGTTACCTAAAATTCTAATTGTTGAAGATGATGAGCGTCTTGCTCGTTTAACACAAGAATACCTCATCCGTAATGGTCTTGAGGTTGGGGTAGAGCCGGATGGCAACCGTGCTATTCGTCGTATTATTGCTGAGCAACCAGACATGGTGGTTCTAGATGTCATGTTGCCAGGTGCTGATGGTTTGACCATCTGCCGTGAAGTTCGTCCACATTATCATCAACCGATTTTAATGCTGACTGCACGTACTGAAGATATGGATCAGGTCTTAGGTCTGGAAATGGGTGCAGATGACTATGTCGCTAAACCGGTTCAGCCGCGTGTCCTGCTGGCTCGTATTCGTGCTTTATTGCGTCGTACCGACAAGGTGCCTGAAGATGAAGTGGCTCAGCGCATCGAATTTGATGACCTGGTGATCGACAATGGTGGTCGTTCAGTGACCTTGAATGGTGAGCTGGTTGACTTTACCAGTGCAGAATATGACCTGTTGTGGCTGCTGGCTTCAAATGCGGGCCGCATCCTGTCACGTGAAGATATCTTCGAGCGTCTACGCGGCATCGAATATGACGGCCAAGACCGTTCAATTGATGTGCGTATCTCGCGCATTCGTCCAAAAATTGGTGACGATCCTGAAAATCCAAAACGTATTAAAACAGTACGTAGTAAAGGTTATCTATTCGTCAAAGAAACTAACGGTATCTAATCGGTGCCTTTAGCCGCCTGAATAAACAGGATAATTAATAGGTGTTTAAACACAGTATATTTTTGCGGATATACGCAGGCCTGGTCATGCTTGTGGTCCTGGTGGCAGTATTCAGCTATCTGCTGGTACAGATCATCAACTACCAGCGTGCGCAGGAGTATCGTGAATCCCTGACTAATGGTATGGCATATATCATCAGTGAGGGGGTTGCGAGACAGCCTAATCTGCAGCAAAAGATGGATTGGGTTTCAGATGCGTCTGATCTGTTGGAATTGCCGATCTACTATGTCGAAGCCAGTAAAGTGGATATTACCCGAGCGGAAGGTCGACGTCTGGCTGACCGTAAGGCAGTCGTGCGTTGGGATGCTAAAACTGGGGTAGCTTATATTGTCATTGGGCTACGCGATGATCCAAGTCATTATCTTTATATTAAGGCGGATAATATTACTGAACGTCAGATGAAGGCTTTACCGGTCTTTATTCTGGACTATCTGGTGTACTACCCAGGTCAGGAAAAAGAATACCTGAAGCGAATTCAGGACTATTTCTCTTATCCAATCTCGATCGAAAATGTCCAGAGCCTGCCACTAGATTCTGAGCAGATCGGACGTTTGCGTCTGGATCACAGCATTATTTTATATCGTGATAGTGCCTCAATTCGCGGCACTACAATTTCGATCATTTCTCCTATTCCTAGCTCGACGTCTGAAGTGCTGGTGATGGGGCCAGTGCCGTTATTTAACTGGATGCCATTCCAGTTAGCTGCCGGGATTACCTTACTGAGCCTGTTTGTCTTAAGTCTGGGGATTTATGGTCTGCTGGTGCCAATGCAACGTAAACTGCGTGAAGTGAGCTATGCCCTGAACAAGATGAAAACCGGGAACATGTCATTGCGTCTTCCGGTGGAGGGCAGTGATGAGATGGCGACGCTGGCTTCCAGCTATAACAATATGTCGGACCATATTCAGCGCCTGATTGAAGCGCAGCGTGAATTGATGCGTGCTGTATCGCATGAGCTGCGTACACCGGTTGCCCGTATCCGTTTTGCTGTGGAAATGATGGCAGATGAAGACGACTATGATTATCGCTTGCAGCAGGTTGAGCAGATCGATAAGGATATTGAAGCCTTAAATACCTTGATCGATGAAATCATGACCTATGCCAAACTGGAACAGGGCATGCCTTCAATTGAATTTGAAGATATTGATCTGTTTGAAGTGCTGGAGCAGGTGGCCGTCGAAACAGATGCTCTAAAAACTGGCAAAGAAGTTGAAGTGCTGCCAATGCCAGTACCTGTAACCGTAGAAGCTGAACGACGTTACCTGCATCGTGTGGTGCAAAATCTGGTGGGTAATGCAGTACGCTATTGTGAGCAGAAAATCCTGATCAGCGGCGGACTAGATGCTAAGGGCATGGCGTATATCTGTGTAGAAGATGATGGTCCGGGGATTCCAGAAGCTGACCGCGCCCGTATCTTTGAAGCTTTTGCCCGACTGGATGATAGTCGTACCCGTGCTTCAGGGGGGTATGGTTTGGGCTTGTCTATTGTCAGCCGGATTGCTTACTGGTTTGGTGGAGAGATTCAGGTCGATCAAAGTCCGACACTGGGTGGTGCACGCTTTATCATGATTTGGCCAGCCAGCCGTTACGGTAAAAAAATCAAGCAAAAACCGATCGAAAAGCTGGAAAAAGCTGAAGTGTCAGATCAATCAGAATAAGAGTTTAGGTGAGAAAAAACGATACATAGGTATCGTTTTTTTATGGCTATTTAAAGGGGATTATTCATGGATGGTAGCATCCGGTTCAATCAGTGGCTTGCCTTCTTTCAGGCTGTTTAAGGCATCAGAATTGAAGTTGATCAGTAGCTTGTTATTTTTAACATCTACCTGATAGCTTTGGATTAGCTTTTGGTCACCAGATAAGGTTTCAAGCTTGTACTCATCGGCAATATTCATAATACCGTCTAGGTTAATGCTGGAAGAGGCATAGTCTGTCTGGAAAAGTTTATGAATATCCCCTAAGTCAAAGATTGCATTGCTGGCATCCTGATGTTTTTGGATATAGCTTTCTACATGTCGCATCAATAATTGAGCAAAGAAAAAATAATCAGGTTTATGGGTAAATCGTAGAGACATGCATGGACTCCTTATTGTTACTTTATAAATGTCATAGTGGGTTTAAAAATAGAAATATCATAATCTGAATCAAACTGTTGGACGTGTTGCAAAAATACACAATTGCTCTTTTAAGGCTTACCGAGAGCGGGCAGAAAAGGGCGACTTCTAATTGAATGACAACATTCATGTTAAACATCTTTTAAAAACACACTGATTTTTTCGAGGCATTATGCAAAGGTGAAATGTTTTTGATTGATTCTTTATAAGTTTCTTTTCATGGGGTGGGTAGCCAGCCACTGTACAAGGAGTGAGGCTTAATTAAGCAGGGCTTTAAAAGTCTATCTGGGTTTAGAAAAAAATAATGGAAATTTAAACTTTAATTTAAAAAAACGATCGGTTGAGATTCTCTGAGCTTAAAGCCAGAATAAAATTAGGAATGTCTAAAAAATCATCCAAAAGACTAAGGCTTATAAGCTAGCAAGTGAAATCCAAAATCAGGTACAATTGGCGGGATTAATTTTGTGTTTGGTGTATTTGAAGGCCAATACATACATTCTTTGTTAATAAATCGGCCTGCCAGGAGTTATCCCCGCATGAGTGCCATTACTCCATACGAATGGGCAATTATTGCCTTCGTGATCGGCGTTACATTTTTATGCGTCTTTATGCTCACTGTCCCATTACTCCTCGGGGGTAAATCATGGGGCCGTGCCAAGCAGGAGCAGTTTGAGTCAGGCGTAGTCAGCGCAGGTGGAGCTCGTATCCGCTTGTCTGCGAAATTCTATTTAGTTGCAATTTTCTTTGTAGTCTTCGACCTCGAAGCACTTTACCTGTATGCATGGGCATCTTCTGTTCGTGAAGTAGGTTGGATTGGTTTTGCAACTGCAGCTATCTTTATTTTGGTTTTACTTGTTGGTTTGGTTTACGAATTATCGACAGGCGCACTGAACTGGGCACCTTCAGACAGACGTAAAGCAGCAGGATACAAAGCTAAAATTGGTTCGCCAAATATGGATCTTGCAGAAATTACGCGCTTCAACTCAGTTGAAGAATTGGTTATGGATCCAACTGGTCAAATCCCAGCTCAATCATCTGGTCTTGTGAAAAAATCACAAGTTCAACCCTCTGATAAGGAGTAACTCGGGATGAAATATACATTAACCCGTGCGAATCCGAATGCTGATGAATATCCACTTCAAGAGCGTATCGTTGTAGAAGATCCGCTTCTAGAAGAAGAAGTGAATAAAAATGTGTTCATGACTCGCCTAGAGGATGTAATGCACACAGCAGTGAACTGGGGTCGTAAGAACTCAGTTTGGCCATTTAACTTTGGTACATCTTGCTGCTACGTTGAATATGCAACGACTTTGACCGGTGTACATGACTTGTCACGTTTTGGTGCCGAAGTTATCCGTGCTTCACCGCGTCAGGCAGACTTGATGATTGTAGCAGGTACATGCTTCGTGAAAATGGCTCCGGTAATTCAACGTCTGTATGAACAGATGCTTGAACCGAAATGGGTGATTTCAATGGGTGCGTGTGCGAACTCAGGTGGTATGTACGATATTTATTCAGTCGTACAAGGTGTGGATAAGATTATTCCGGTAGATGTATACGTTCCGGGCTGCCCACCACGTCCTGAAGCATTGATCCAGGCTTTAATGCTGTTACAAGACCAAATTCAATTAGAGCGTCGTCCGCTGTCTGCGGTAATCGGTGATGATCTTAAGCCAGTGTATAAGCCAAAGATGATGCCGGAACGTGACCGTAAGAAAGACCAGCGTGTGGCTGTGAAGAACTTACGCTCTATGGATGAAATTAAATAATTTAAACGACCGGTTTTTTGTTGTGCACCCGCTATGGGTGTAGTTGTCGTTTAGGTTGACTGAATTTGTATTAAATAGGAAGCCAAGCCAATGGCTGAAACTGACATTGCTATGCCAGAATCAACAGCAGTTGATTCACGCCCAGCATTTGCCATCATTGAAGAGCTCAAAACCAAGTTTGGTGAGAACTTCTTTGTGCAAACAACTTTCGAGGATTTCCCGACAGTTTGGGTTGAGCGCGCACGTGTACAAGAAGTATTGATGTTCTTGCGTACCGTGCCACGTCCATACGTGATGCTATTCGACTTGTCTGCAGTAGATGAGCGTTTACGTACGCACCGTGACGGTTTGCCTGCGTCAGAATTCACAGTGTTCTATCATTTATTATCTTTAGAGCGTAACTGTGACATTCGTATTAAAGTTGCATTAAGCGACAGCGATCTGAATATTCCGACCGCAACGAATATCTGGCCAAATGCGAACTGGTATGAGCGTGAAGCTTATGACATGTTCGGCATCAATTTCGAAGGGCATCCAATGCTCCGTCGTATCTTGTTGCCAACCTACTGGGAAGGTCATCCGCTACGTAAAGAATATTCTGCACGTGCGACTGAATATACTCCGTATATTCAAGACAAAGCCAAGCAGGACTTTGAACAGGAACATCTACGTTTCGTGCCAGAAGACTGGGGTCTGAAGCGCGGTAATGCAGATGAAGATTTCATGTTCCTGAATTTGGGTCCTAACCACCCGTCTGCGCACGGTGCGTTCCGTGTAATTTTGCAGTTGGATGGTGAAGAAGTGAAAGACTGTGTGCCAGATATCGGCTATCACCACCGTGGTGTGGAAAAGATGGCTGAACGTCAAACTTGGCATTCATTCATTCCGTATACTGACCGTGTGGACTATTTGGGTGGTTGTGCTCAAAACATGCCGTATGTGATGGGTGTGGAACAATTGGCAGGCATTACTGTGCCAGACCGCGCACAATGTATCCGTGTCATGATGTCGGAATTGTTCCGTATCAATAACCACTTGCTGTACATCGGTACTGCGATTCAGGATGCCGGCGGTATGACCCCAGTATTCTATATGTTCGCTGACCGTCAGAAAGTGTATGACATCGTGGAAGCGATCACCGGTTACCGTATGCATCCAGCATGGTTCCGTATCGGTGGTACTGCACATGACTTGCCAAATGGTTGGGAAAAACTGGTTCGAGACTTACTCGACTGGATGCCTAAGCGTTTGAATGAATACTACACTGCAGCACTGAAAAACTCTGTATTTGTGGGTCGTACCCGTAATGTGGCTCAGTACGATGCGAAATCTGCATTGGCATGGGGCGTAACAGGTACTGGTCTGCGTGCTACAGGTATCGACTTTGACGTACGTAAATACCGTCCATATAGCGGTTATGAAAATTACGACTTCGAAGTACCGGTTGAGTACGAAGGCGATGCATATGCTCGTGTGATTGTTCACTTCCGTGAAATCGAACAGTCACTGAAAATCATTAAGCAGTGTCTAGAGAATATGCCATCTGGTGCGTACAAAGCGGACCATCCGCTGGCTGTTCCACCACCAAAAGACAAAACATTACAAGATATTGAAACCTTGATTACGCACTTCTTGAGCGTTTCTTGGGGTCCTGTAATGCCTGCAGGTGAATCATCTGTGATGGCAGAAGTGGTGAAAGGTGCGTCGACTTATTATCTGACTTCAGACAAGTCAACCATGAGTTACCGTACCCGTATTCGTACACCAACTTTCACGCATTTACAGCAAATGCCTTCTGTGATTAACGGCAGTCTTGTATCTGACTTAATCATTTATTTAGCGACAATCGACGTCGTAATGGCTGACGTGGATCGCTAAGGGGTAAACGCATTATGATGATTTTGACTGATAAAAAGCCACGTGTGAATGTTGAAGGGATTTTAACTTCGGAAGAAATCCACGAAATTGAACATCACATTGGGCATTACCCTTACCCACGTGCAGCGTGTCTTGATGCGCTGAAGTGTGTACAACGCCGTAATGGCTGGGTAGACGATGCTCAAATGAATGCCATCGCGCAAATGCTCAGCATGAGCCTTGCCGATTTGGAAGGGGTTGCAACGTTCTATAACCGTATTTACCGTCAGCCAGTGGGTCGTCACGTAATTTTACTGTGTGACTCAATTGCATGTTTCTTGATGGGTGCGGAGACTTTAGCAGAAGCATTCCAGCGTGAATTGGGTATCCAGTTCGGCCAAACCACAGCGGATGGCCGTTTTACCTTGCTTCCAATTTGCTGCCTAGGTAACTGTGATAAAGGTCCAACCCTCATGATTGATGAAGATACTCACGGTCTCGTGGAAGTAACATCAATTAAACAGTTATTGGAGAAGTATGTATGAATACCGAACCAAAACCAATTTATGGCGACGGTAACCCGGAAACGCATCCACTGACTTGGCGTCTAAGCAAACAAGCAAATGTCCGTCATGTCGATGACTATGAAGCGCTTGAAGGCTATGCAGGCTTTAAAAAAGCCCTGTCTATGACACCGAAAGAAGTGCTGGAAGTTGTAAAGGCTGCAACCGTAAAAGGTCGTGGTGGTGCAGGCTTCCCGGCAGGGATCAAATGGTCGCTGATGGCGCCAAATGACAATTCAGGTCCACGTTACCTGATTTGTAATGCCGATGAGATGGAACCAGGTACCTTCAAAGACCGTCTGTTGATGGAAGATCTTCCGCATCAGCTGATCGAAGGTATGCTGATTGCAGCTTATACCCTTGAAGCAACTCAAGGTTATATCTTCATCCGTGGTGAATACATCGAAGCGGCGAAGTACCTGAACGAAGCACTTGAGCAGGTTCGTGCCAAAGGTTACCTGGGTGACAACATCCTGGATTCTGGCTGGAGCTTCGAGTTACACGTGCATACCGGTGCGGGTCGTTATATCTGTGGTGAAGAAACTGCATTGATTAACTCGCTTGAAGGTCGCCGTGCAAACCCGCGTACCAAACCGCCATTCCCGCAGGTTGCAGGTGCTTGGGGTCGTCCTACGATCGTGAACAACGTAGAGACCTACAACAACTTGCCAGCCATCATGTTGCGTGGTCCAGAATGGTACATCGGTCTGTCTGCAGGTAAATCGAAAGATCCTGGCACAAAAATTTATGGTGCTTCAGGTAAGGTGAAATTCCCAGGTCTATGGGAACTGCCATTCGGTACCACTGCACGTGAAGTGATTGAAGAACATGCCGGTGGTATGCGTGACGGCCTGAAGCTGAAAGCATGGTTACCCGGTGGTGCATCAACTGACTTCCTGGCTGCCGAGCATATCGATCTTCCGATGGATGCGGAAAGCATCATGAAAGCAGGTTCACGTTTAGGTACCTGTCTATTGATGGTGGTTGATGAAACTCAATGTATGGTTTCAGCAACCCGTAACCTCGAAGAATTCTTTGCGCGTGAATCATGTGGCTGGTGTACACCTTGCCGTGATGGCTTACCTTGGGCGGTGAAAGCGCTTAAAGCACTTGAAGATGGTACTGGCAAGAAAGAAGATATCGATCACTTACAAGAACTGACTCGTAAGCTTTGGATTGGTAAAACTTTCTGTGCTCACGCACCAGGTGCTATGGAACCGTTAATGGGCGCACTCAAACATTTCCGTGGCGAATTTGAAGCGAAAGTCGTAAATGCTGCCGCTCAAACCCGCAACGTAGAACAAGCTTAAGGAATTCGACTATGGCTACAATTCATGTCGATGGAAAATCGTATGAAGTCAACGGCTCGGAAAACTTGCTGCAAGCATGTTTGAGTCTTGGCATCGACATCCCATACTTTTGTTGGCATCCATCCTTAGGTTCTGTCGGTTCTTGCCGTCAATGTGCTGTGACTCAATACGCGAATCCAGAAGATACGCGTGGTCGTTTGGTCATGTCATGTATGACACCGGCTGCTGACAATACCTACATCTCGATTGAAGACAAAGAAGCAAAAGATTTCCGTGCTTCTGTTGTTGAATTCTTGATGACCAATCACCCGCACGACTGTCCAGTCTGTGAAGAGGGTGGCCACTGTCACCTGCAAGATATGACTGTGATGACACAACATGACCGTCGTCGTTACCGGTTCACCAAGCGTACGCATTACAACCAAGAACTTGGTTCGTTCATTGCGCACGAGATGAACCGTTGTATCGCATGTTACCGTTGTGTTCGTTATTACAAAGACTATGCGGGCGGTACGGATTTCGGCGTATATGCAAACGCTTCTCGCGTTTATTTCGGTCGTCCGGAATCAGGTACTTTGGAATCTGAATTCTCAGGTAACCTGACTGAAGTTTGTCCGACTGGTGTATTCACCGATAAGACTCACTCAGAACGCTATAACCGTAAATGGGACATGCAGTACGCACCAAGCGTATGTCATGGCTGTTCTTCAGGTTGTAACATCTCTCCAGGTGAGCGTTATGGTGAGCTTCGTCGCGTTGAAAACCGTTTCAACGGTGAAGTTAACCAATACTTCCTGTGCGATAAAGGCCGTTTCGGTACCGGTTATGTAAACCGTAAAGACCGTCCGCGTCAGCCACAGTTCCGTACTGGCACGAATGTAGAAACTGTTTCTGTTGATACAGCATTGGATACCGTAATTGCGAAAATCCAAGGCAAAAAAGTACTGGGGATCGGTTCACCACGTGCATCGCTTGAAGCTAACTTCGCACTACGTGAGTTAGTTGGTCAAGACAATTACTCAACCGGTATGGCTCAAAAAGAGCAAAATTTGGTTGAGCTGGCTGCATCGATCATGCAAACCGAAGGTGTTTATAACCCGAACATGCGTGAAATCGAAAGCTATGATGCGGTACTCATTCTGGGTGAAGATCTGACTCAAACTGCGCCACGTATGGCTTTATCTGTTCGCCAAGCTGCGAAAAATAAAGGCAAGGAAATGGCTGCAGAGCGCCGTACCCAAGAATGGCTGGCTGAACCTGTACAACGTATTGCCCAAGATGCGAAATCTCCGATTTACATTCTGGCTGCAACACAAACACGTTTGTCTGACGTTGCGGAAGGTGAAGTGGTTGCTTCTCCAAATGACATCGCACGTTTAGGCTTCGCGATTGCTGCGGGTGTGAAAGGTGAAGTCATCACTGGTCTTGATGACGATGCGAAAGCATTTGCACAAACCATTGCAGATACGCTGAAAGCTGCCAAGAAACCACTGATCATCTCTGGTACAAGTCTACAAGACGCAACCATCATGGAAGCTGCTGCACAAGTAGCACAAAACCTGGGTAATGCGGGCTTGACCTTGACTGTTCCTGAAGTGAACTCAATGGGGCTGGCAATCTTCGGTGGTCAAAGCCTTGAGCAAGCATTTGCACAAGACTATGACACTGTCCTAATTGTAGAAAACGATCTTTACCGTCGTTTACCAGCGGCTCAGGTTGATGCTGCGCTTGCAGGCAAACAGGTGATCGTATTGGATCACTCTGAAACTGCGACTGTGAAGAAAGCGAACATCGTATTGTCTGCTGCCTCATTTGCTGAAGGTGATGGTACTGTCGTTTCTCAAGAAGGCCGTGCACAACGTTTCTATCAAGTGTATGACCCTAACTACTACAACCCGGAACTGGCAATCAAAGAATCTTGGCGCTGGTTACACGCACTGGAAACAGGCGTACAAGGCAAAGCGATTTCTTGGACAGTACTGGATGATGTCATCGAGTCAGTAGCAAGCAATGTTCCTGCACTTGAAGGTATTCTGGATGTAGCACCAGATGCGGGCTTCCGTGTACATGGTCTGAAAGTGGCACGTGAACCACGTCGTTACTCAGGCCGTACTTCGATGCGTGCGCCATTGTCTGTCCACGAGCCGAAACAGCCAACCGATATCGATTCTGCATTAACATTCTCTATGGAAGGTTATGTGGGTAATGAAACACCATCTCCACTGATTCCATTTGCCTGGTCTGCAGGCTGGAACTCACCACAAGCCTGGAACAAATACCAGGATGAAGTGGGCGGTCACTTAAAAGGCGGTGATTCAGGCGTTCGTTTATTCGACCGTTTACCAAAGCGTCCAGCGCGTAGCTTCGTCGCACCAGCACCTGTGCTCGTAAATGCTGAAAGCTTCCGTCTGGTACCAATGCATCACATTTTTGCATCTGGTGAGTTCATGATCAAAACTCCGGCAATGGAATCACGTATTCCTGACGCAGTATTTGCAGTGGGCGAACAGGATGCTACACGCTTGAACCTGCAAGACGGTCAGAAGATCACTGTGAAAGCAGGCGAGACTTCAATTGTTCTTCCTGTACAAGTGATTGAATACTTACCAACAGGTTATATTGGCTACCCAATTGGTCTTGCACCAACGGTATCTCTTGCAGAGCCTGTTTCAGTCGCGGTAGGAGCGTAATTCATGGAACAAGAATTAATCCGTCAAACGCCGTTGTGGGCTGAAAACTGGCCAATCGCCTATTCAGTACTTCAAGCGATCGTGATCTTACTGGTTGTAGTACTGATCGCTGCGTTGATGTCTTTTATTGAACGTCGTTTACTCGGCTTGTGGCAAGACCGTTACGGTCCGAACCGTGTAGGTCCGGGCGGTATGTTCCAGATTGTTGCCGACATGCTGAAAATCATGTTCAAGGAAGACTGGACACCAAAATTTGCTGATAAATTGACTTTCCGTATGGCTCCAGCAGTTGCGATGGCAACTGCGGTGCTGTCGTTCATGGTTATTCCTGTATCACCTTACTTAGGTGTTGCAGACATGAGTATCGGTCTGTTGTTCTTCATGGCAATGGCAGGTATTGCGGTATATGCAGTACTGTTTGGTGGTTGGTCTTCTAACAACAAATACGCATTGCTTGGTGGTCTACGTTCAGCAGCACAAACCATTTCTTATGAAGTGTTCTTGGGTATTTCCCTGATGGGTGTAGTGGCAATTGCCGGTTCATTCAACATGCGTGAGATCGTAGAAGCACAGAAAGATGTATGGTTTATTATTCCTCAGTTCTTAGGCTTCCTGATCTTCGTGGTTGCAGGTGTTGCGGTAACTCACCGTCACCCATTTGACCAACCAGAAGCGGAACAGGAACTGGCGGAAGGTTACCACGTAGAATATGGCGGTATGAAATGGGGGATGTTCTTCGTTGCGGAATACGTAAACGTAGTACTGATCTCTGCATTGATCGTAACCCTGTTCTTCGGTGGCTGGTTAGCACCATTTGGTCTTGATTTCCTTCCACCAGCATTCTGGTTCATTATTAAAACAGCATTCTTCGTAATGATGTTTGTATTGGCGCGTGGTTCTTTAATGCGTCCACGTTATGACCAGGTGATGAACTTTGGTTGGAAAATTTGCTTGCCATTGGCGTTGGTTAACCTTTTGGTGACTGGTGCTGTGATTCTGTTGAATCAGGCCTAAGACAGCAGGGAGAACAAAATGTTTAAATTTCTAGCTGGATTCGGGTCAATCGTTCGTACGTTGTTCATGGTATTTACCCATGCAACGCGCAAACGTGACACCATTTTATATCCGGAAGTGCCAGCCGAAGAAATCGTGCCACCACGTTTCCGTGGTCGTATCGTATTAACGCGTGACCCAGATGGCGAAGAGCGTTGTGTGGCATGTAACCTGTGTGCGGTTGCATGTCCGGTAGGCTGTATTTCACTACAAAAAGCAGAACGTGAAGATGGTCGTTGGTATCCGGAATTTTTCCGTATCAACTTCTCTCGCTGTATTTTCTGCGGTATGTGTGAAGAAGCATGTCCTACGACTGCGATTCAGATGACACCAGATTTCGAATTGGGCGAATATGTTCGTCAAGACTTAGTCTACGAAAAAGAACACTTACTGATTTCTGGTCCTGGTAAATATCCTGACTATAACTTCTACCGTGTCACCGGTATGGCAGTTGCTGGTAAGGACAAAGGTCAGGCACAGCGTGAAAGTGCGCCTGTTGATGTACGGAGTCTATTACCATGATGTGGCCATTTTATTTAATGGCCCTTGTGGCCATCGTCTCTACGGTTCGTGTGGTAACTAACACGAACCCGGTACATGCTTTATTAAGCCTGATCGTTTCACTCCTTGCTGTAGCAGGGCTGTTCCTGATCGTGGGTGCACCATTTGCGGGTGCGCTTGAAGTCATCGTTTATGCTGGCGCGATCATGGTGTTATTCGTGTTCGTGGTAATGATGCTGAACTTGGGCGAACAGACTGTTGCTCAGGAACGCAAATGGTTGACTTCATCAGCTTGGGCTTATCCGGCATTGATGAGCTTCCTGATTGGTCTGATGCTGGTTTGGGTACTTAAATCAGATTACGTGCAGCCTTCAATGGTGATGGGCACAGAAATGGTCGGTCCTAAAGCGGTAGGTCAATCACTCTTTACGCAATACTTATTGTTGGTAGAAGTTGCCGCGATGTTATTGCTTGCATCACTTGTTGCAGCATTCCATTTGGGTAAACGTGAACCAGGTGCAGAAGAGGAACAACAATAATGGGCAACATCCCTTTAGAGCATGGTTTGATCGTTGCATCCATTCTTTTTGCACTGGGTTTTTACGGTGTAATGGTGCGACGCAACCTGCTATTCATTTTAATGAGCCTTGAAATCATGATGAATGCTGCTGCTTTGGCGTTCGTCCTGGCGGGCAGTGCATGGGCACAGCCTGATGGTCAAATCATGTTTATTCTGATTCTGACCCTTGCTGCGGCAGAGGCGTGTATCGGTCTTGCGATCGTCCTTCAGTTCTATCATCGCTTCCATCATCTGGATGTGGATGCTGCTAGTGAGATGCGCGGATGAGTTATTTATATCTAACAATTTTATTCCCGCTCATTGGCTTCGTCCTTTTAGCGGCAGGGCGTCATAAGCTTCCTGAAACAGTTGCAGCCATTATTGGTGTAGGGGCTGTGGGGTTATCGGCATTGTTCGCACTCATTGCGGGTATGGACTTTGTCAACAATGGTTCTACCGCGGTGGTGCAACCTCTTTGGACCTGGTTCAATGTCGGTGGTTTTGCACCGGGCATCAGCCTGCACCTGGACGGTTTGTCTCTGTTGATGCTGGGCATGGTGACAGGCGTTGGTTTCCTGATCCATATCTTTGCATCATGGTACATGCGCGGTGAACAAGACTTCGCACGTTTCTTCTCTTACTTCAACCTGTTCGTTGCAAGCATGTTATTGCTGGTACTGGGTGACAACCTGGCGTTGTTATTCCTGGGTTGGGAAGGTGTAGGTCTGTGTTCTTATCTGCTGATTGGTTATTACTACCAAAACCCTGCAAACGGTGTGGCAGCGATCAAGGCATTTACCGTTACCCGTATTGGTGACGTATTCCTGCTGATTGCCATGTTCTTGCTGTTCCAGCAATTCGGTACGCTAAATACTCAGTACATCGTAGAAAATGCTGCGGCTGTGATGACTCAAAGCTCATCATTGACCATCTGGACTGCGTTAATGCTGTTCTTGGGTGCTGCTGGTAAATCTGCACAGATTCCACTGCAAACCTGGTTGGCAGATGCGATGGCAGGTCCGACTCCTGTTTCTGCATTGATCCACGCTGCAACAATGGTAACAGCAGGTGTTTACCTGTGCTGCCGTCTGTTCACAGTATTTGAACTTGCACCTGAAGTGATGATGTTCATCTCAATTACTGGTGCGGTGACATTGCTGGTGGCTGGTTTTGCTGCATTGGTACAAACAGACATCAAACGTATTCTGGCTTACTCAACTATGAGTCAGTTGGGCTACATGTTTATGGCTGTAGGTGCTGAAGCATACCAGGCGGGTCTGTTCCATATGCTGACTCACGCATTCTTCAAGGCATTATTATTCTTGTCTTCTGGTGCAGTGATTCTGGCTTACCACCACGAACAAAATATCTTCAAGATGGGCGGTCTGTTCTACAAGAACAAATTCCTGTTTGCATGTTTCGCCATTGGTGGCGGTGCATTGGCTGCAATTCCATTCATCACTGTGGGCTTCTTCTCAAAAGATGCAATCCTGGGTGCGGTTTGGGTACAAGGCCAATCAATCGCAGTTTACAGCACACTTTACTGGGTGGGTGTAATCGGTGCGTTCCTGACTTCGATCTATACATTCCGTCTGATCTGGGTGGTATTCTTCGGTAAAGAAAACACACCTTACCATGCAATCAAGGGTGTAACTTACTGGGGTCCATTGGCAATTCTTGCAGTACTTTCAACTTTCGTGGGTGCAGCATTAAAAGCGCCTGTGGAAAGTATTTTGAATGCGGCTAAACTTCCTGCATTTGAAATTCCGGAAGCACTTGAACATGGCATGCATACTGCAGAATACACAGCAGTAGGTATTGCACTGGTAGGTCTTGCAATTGGCGTGGTGCTGTTTGCTTTTGCTTACAACGCTGTGAAATCTTTTGCGAAAACTTCTCTGGGTGCGGGCCTTGCCAACATCTGCCGTAATGCACTTGGTTTCGACAAGCTGTATGACATCGTTTTTGTGAAGCCTTATTTGTTCTTCGCGAAACTGTTCGGCCGTGATCCGATTGATGGCTTCTGGCTGGTGCTGCCTGCACTGGTTAAAGGTGGTCATAGCTTTACCAGTTCACGTCAAACAGGTTCACTGCGTGAATATGCATCTAGTATGGGGCTCGGTGTCGTTGTCCTACTGATGATCTTGCTCGTGATTCAGGTAGTGGGGAAATAAAATGGAAGCTCCAAACAATATTATTTTGCCGGCTCTGATCCTCATTCCGTTCATTGCAGGTTTTATTTGCTGGTTGGTCGATAAACTCGACCAACACCTTCCGCGTTATATCGCGCTGATTGGTATGTTAGTGACGCTGGTCTTGACCATCGTCCTTTGGCAGTCGGGTACTTATAACTATGAACTTGGCGGTGCGGCTCCTACGTGGGCAGCCGAGTTTAAATTGCCTTGGATTCAAACCCTGGGCATTAACATTCACCTTGCGGTGGATGGTTTATCTTTACTGATGGTTGGCTTGACTGCACTCCTTGGTGTGCTGGCAGTAGGCTGTTCGTGGGGTGAGATTCAGAAAAACGTTGGTTTCTTCCACTTGAACCTTTTATGGTCTCTGGGTGGTGTAATCGGTGTATTCCTGGCGATTGACCTGTTCCTGTTCTTCTTCTTCTGGGAGATGATGCTGGTGCCGATCTACTTCCTGATCGCACTTTGGGGTCATAAAGGGGCAGAAGGCAAGTCACGTGTATATGCTGCAACCAAGTTCTTCATTTACACACAGGTAGCTGGTTTAGTCATGCTGATTGGTATCCTTGGTCTGGTGACTGTAGGCTACACCATGACTGGTCAAATCCGTTTCGACTACAACTACCTGATGGGTGTAGCGAACATGCTGGATACACAAGCACCAGCAGTGGCTTATGCATTCATGATCTGTCTATTTATCGGTTTTGCGGTAAAACTTCCAGTTTTCCCATTACACGGCTGGTTACCAGATGCGCATGCACAAGCACCAACAGCGGGTTCTGTTGACCTTGCAGGTATCTTGATTAAGACAGCTGCTTATGGTCTGATCCGTTTCGTGATTCCATTCTTCCCGGCGGCTTCTGCACAGTTTGCAGACATCGCGATCATTTTCGGTTTAATCGGTATCTTCTACGGTGCTTGGTGTGCTTTCCAGCAAACCGATATGAAACGTTTATTGGCGTATACGTCTATTTCACACATGGGCTTCGTTTTACTTGCAATTTATGCAGGTAACATCCTGACCTTCCAAGGTCTGATGATCATGATGCTGGCTCACGGTCTGTCATCTGCAGCGCTGTTCATTATGTGTGGTCAGGTGTACGAACGTGTTCATACACGTGATATGCGTTTGATGGGTGGTATTCGTGGTCAGTTCCCATACCTTGCATTCTTCCTGATGTTCTTCATCGCGGCGCTTGTCGGTATTCCAGGTCTAGGTAACTTCATTGGTGAGTTCCTGATCCTGATGGGTTCATTCGGTAAATTCCCTGCATTCACAATCCTCGCTGCAATCAGCCTGGTATTTGCGGGTCTGTACGGTTTGATTCTGATCCATAAAGCGTTGTTTGGTGTTCCAAACGAAGAGCAAAAACAACACTACACAAATCCGTTAAAAGATTTAAATGCACGTGAAGTGGTAATTTTGCTGATCTGTGCATTTGGTCTAGCATGGCTTGGTCTATACCCACAAAGCTTCCTTGACGTTTCTAACTCAAGCATGGCGTGGTTAGCGAATAGCTACATTCCTGTGTCTGAAGCAGCTGATGCTGTGCAGCAAGCTGCCGTTTCAGCTGAAAATGTGGAGATCCAATAAGCCATGAACTTCACAATGTCTTTTTCTGAGCTTATGCCTCTAGCACCTGTGATGATCGTGTCATTGACTGCGATCGTCGTGATGTTGCTTACTGCAATTAAGCGTAACCATAACTTAGTTGCGACTACGACAGTCATTGGTCTAAACCTGGCGGCGTTGTACATTCTGTTCGTTCTGTTAGCGGGTCAATTTGCACCTGCCAATGTAATGAATCTGTTCCTCGTAGATCCGTTTACGATGCTGTATCAGTTTGTGATTATTGTGGCTGCACTGGCGTGCAGTACCTTGTCACATGCTTATATTGAAACCTATAAAGATAACCGTGAAGAACTATACATCCTGATGCTGACCTCCGTTGCCGGTGCGATGCTGATGGTGGCAAGTTCTCACTATGCATCTTTCTTCATTAGCCTTGAGCTCATGTCGATCCCTGTATACGGCTTATTGGCGTATACACATCAGCGTTCTCAATCGCTTGAAGCAGGTGTGAAATATCTGGTGCTTTCAGCAACTGCATCTGCAATGTTGTTGATGGGTATGGCATATGTTTATGCATATACAGGTTCTCTAAGCTTTGTCGCTGAACCAGGCAAACTATTAACTGCATTCAGTCAACCTGCTGTAGTAATTGGTCTGGCACTGATCGTATTCGCTGTGGGCTTTAAACTGTCACTGGCTCCATTCCACAAATGGACACCAGACGTATACGCAGGTGCTCCAGCACCAGTTGCAACTTTCCTTGCAACTGTGTCTAAAGTGGCAATGCTGGGTCTGTTCGTACGTTATGTATTGTCTTCTGGCTTAATCCTGTCAGATAGCTTCGTAACTATCATCAGCGTGATTGCAGTACTTTCCATCATTGTAGGTAACTTGCTTGCAGTGAAACAGGTGAACTTGAAACGTATCTTGGCATACTCTTCAATTGCTCACTTCGGTTATGTACTGGTTGCGATCGTATCTGCACGTAATACTGACTTTTTACAGGTTCAAGGTTTCGCGACTTTTGAAAGTGTAAACGTCTATATCATCACGTATGTATTGACTACGATTGGTGCTTTCGGTGTGGTAACGCTGATGTCTAGTCCGTATAACAATACAGATGAAGCAGGTAGCCTGGCGGAGTACCGCGGTCTGTTCTGGCGCCGTCCAGTATTGACTGCTGTATTAACTGTGATGATGCTGTCTCTAGCAGGTATTCCATTAACAGCGGGCTTCATCGGTAAGTTCCTGGTAGTGAAAACTGCGGTAGCAGGTGAGTCTTGGTTCCTTGCTGCGATGGTCATCCTGGGTTCAGGTATTGGTCTGTACTACTACCTGCGTGTGATGGTTGTCATGTATATGACTCCACCAGAAACACCACGTCTTGATGCTGTAAATCACTGGGGACAAAAAGTCGGCGGTATCATGGTATTGCTTGTCGCATTACTGGTACTGGTGATCGGTGTTTATCCAGATCCGATCATTGCGCTGTCTCGCTATGCATTCTTCGCAATGTCGCCTGAATTACAACAGTTTATTTTCACTTTGGTTCAAAGTGGTTTTAACTAATTCAGCGCAAGTTTGAAGTTATTACAAAAAAGCCTCCACGATTGGGGGCTTTTTTAGTTAAACAAATCCGGAAAAGTCTTTATAATAGCGGAAATTTATCTTTAACCTTCTAGGTGTTCTCCCGTGGCAATCCATGAAATCCGTCATCCATTAATTCGACATAAACTCGGTTTACTGCGTCGTGCTGACATTAGTACCAAGAACTTCCGTGAGCTAGCTCAGGAAGTGACTATGCTTTTGACTTATGAAGCGACCAAGGATCTTCCTGTCGTTGAGCATGAGATTGACGGCTGGAACGGACCGGTAACTGTAGACCGTATTGCAGGTAAGAAAATTACTGTTGTGCCAATTCTACGTGCGGGCATTGGTATGCTGGATGGTTTCCTGAATCTGATTCCAAGTGCCAAAGTCTCTGTACTGGGTCTGGAACGTGATGAAGAAACCCTACAGGCACGTACTTACTATAAAAAACTGGTTCCAGACGTACAAAACCGTCTTGCGATGATCATTGATCCAATGCTGGCGACTGGTTCTTCTCTGGTTGCTGCGATTGACGTATTGAAAGCCAGCGGCTGTAAAGATATTCGTGTGATGGTATTGGTCGCAGCCCCTGAAGGCATTAAACGTGTTGAAGAAGCTCATCCAGATGTGGTGATTTTCACTGCGGCGATTGACCATGGCTTGAATGAAAATGGTTACATCGTTCCAGGTTTGGGCGATGCGGGTGACAAGATTTTTGGTTCAGTTCAAAAAGACTAATATTTTTGAAAGTGAACAGAAAAGGGGCTTTTACAGCCTCTTTTTTATATACTGAATACTGACAGATACAGAGAAGGGGACGTTTATGGCTTCCGAGCAATACCAAGGAAAAGTAAAACAGTACAATCCAGAAAAAGGATTTGGTTTTATTTCTTCACCTGAAGGTGAGGTATTCTTTCATATCTCGGATTTCCCCGCCGATTCAGGTGAACCGAAGCGCAATGACCGGGTAAAATTCAATGTGGTCCAGAATGGGGATCGCTATAAAGCCATTAAAATTGAACGTGTAGAAGATAAATCGAAGAAAGCCAAAAAAGCCAAAGCGGTAGCAGTCAATACTTCGATTACATCAGCACTATTGTCGAATTTAAAGCGTTAATATTTGCTTGGAAAATTCATTTAAAAGAGGGCCTTAGGGCCACTGCTGTCCCATAGTTTGCTTTAAATAAAAAAACCTGAGTCCTAACAGTTAAAATATGAGTGCAAACAAACACTTTAACGACCAGGATTCAGGTTTTGTCCCATCAGAATACCGTATTTCATGAGCTAATTAAACCTCTTGTGCGACAGGATTTTGAACAACTTGCTAAAGTGCACCATGTTGGACAGAAATTTAGAGCGGCTTCCCGGTGGGATCAGTTTATTGCCATATTGATGTCTCAATTCTCTTGTAGGCAAAGTCTGAGAGATATTCAATCCAATTTGGAGTGCCAACAGGAAA
>NZ_VPDK01000003.1:0-172850 GCF_013417725.1 Acinetobacter sp. YH12233 | reverse complement strand
AAGTGCATAATCAATCGCTTGCTGTTTAAATTCGGGACTAAAACGTTTAGCCATTTCTTGAATCTCCAAAGATTAAAGTTACGTTATCTTTAGAGGCACGTGCTGTCCATTATTTTGTCTAGGATCACCATGAGAGAAACAGCAAGGATGACAAGGAAAATAATGCCGCATATTTTAAAGAGATACATATCCAGAACCTAAAGCAAAAACTATACTTTCAAGAAGCAATATTTGTTCCTTTTTTAAATAATTTTTATATTTATTATCTATATAAATTGATCAACATTCTATCTATTAGTACGAAGCTAGAATATGAAATACAGATCTATTCAGTAACCATATTTCGAACAAAATTCAGAAATCCAGACATTAAAAAGCCACTCTAAAAAGTGGCTCAATGATCAAATGTTTTTATTGATATTCAATTATAGCGGTCACTATTTTCAAATAAGAATTTTAATAAATATTCTTTCTTTACCCGAAATAATCACGACATGCATTCCTCCATGAAAGGTCAAAATATTCCTGATCGACCTGCCGTCTTTCAATCAGCACAATATTTTTATTCACTACAATAAACCTCCGATGCTTCATTTCATTCGTAGATTTATCTCTGAAACTAACCTCACCACATTCTCCCTCTTGTTGATGAAATTGAACCAGGTCTGAATTCGGTAAAGCATTCCTTACCATCTCCCTAAATTTTTTTAAATCCTCATCCTGTAGGATCTTAGAGTCAGCTTCTTGCTGTGTATTTGGTTGACTACACCCCAGAAGTATTAAAGCTACAAGAGGCAAGATAATTAGTTTTTTCATAAGCTGTCCTCCTGAGAAAGAGGATCACATTATTTTTAAAGTATGGCTATTATTAAAATGAATAGTTTTGTAAACCATTCAACTTTATCAATAAATTTAATCAGGAAAATTTAGAACAGATGAAAAGGTATAATAGCTAAAAAGAGCTTGCTGTTTCTCTGAAAATATCAAAGTTCTGAATATTATATAACCCGAATCATGGATAAGAAATTCAGTTGAAAAAAAAGATGGCTAAGTTGATAAGTGAGTTACCACACAAACTATTTAACCAGCCATCCTATGTTCGAGTTTACAACTTTATTCTGTACGATTGACGATTTTTTTCAGAAAAATGAAGCCATCCATTGGCAATATTTAAAACAAGAAAATCCGAAGGTCAGGCAGAGATCAGGGGTTCTTTGTTTATCTGAAATCATTTTTATCGCGGTCTGGTATAAGAACTCTCAACTTCATCATTTCAAAGCCTTTTATGGCATGATACAGCGCTTTTATTATAAGCTTTTCAAGGCCCTCCCATCCTATCAGCGGATGGTTCATTTAATCAATCAACATCAACTCGCACTTCAAGCATTGCATATTTCTCTAACTTCTAGCGCTCAAACAGCTTGTGCCTGGGTTGATTCTACAACTTTACCCGTATGTAAGAATCAGCGTATCCAACGTCATAAATCTTTAAAAAAGATTGCCACACGAGCTAAAAGCTCAATGGGGTGGTTCTATGGATGTAAATTACATGTATTAGTAGATGCTCAGGGTCAATTTATTCAGACCCAACTGTCAAATGGCCATACTTCAGATATAAAAATTCTGCCGAAGCTAGCTCAAGGCTACATCGGTAAAATCTTTGGTGATCGTGGCTACATCAGTGAAACTTTAAAAGAAAAATTGGTAAAGCAGGATATTGAATTAATTACCTATCATCGCAAGAATATGCGACCAGTGAAGCTATCATCAGAAGATGAAATGATGCTAAGACAACGCAATAAAATAGAGACCATCTTTAGCTTACTGAAGCAACAATATAACTTGGTAAGCAGTCGCCATCGTTCCATTTCAGGTTATTTGGCTGGGATTTATGCATCCTTGTGTGCTTATCAAATCTGTCATCACAATAAGCCTCAATTTACAACGATGTAAAACTAGGCTTATCCATGATTGGGGTTTATATAAGACTTGTCAGAGATGACTCTACTGAAAGAATGGGAGACCTCACAACCTTTTCTTGCTAGTTGTGAGGCCCTTTAAAGGCATTATTCAACAGGGTTTGCTGCTTGACTGTCTACCTGTTCATTCTGAGGAGTAGGATTGTTTGAACCGTCCTTTTTGTATTTCATTTTCTTATAACAATAACCTGCAAGTACACCTGCACCAATTAACGTTAACAACTTCATCTTTCACCTCATGCTCATAAATGCAAGCCTATATAACTAACATCTATATTTGTAGCTTTCCAAAGCCATTTAGAGTGTTTTTTTAAATAAAAAGTTAAATTATGTATATCTGTATAGATTAGACCTCTTTCATAAATCATTTTTTGCTCAGTTCCAAGTTGTAGATTCCAGCGATTAAATTGAATCTCAAACCAAGCCTTTTACCTCTATTTCGATAACGCTCAGCAAGAATTTTGAAGGTTTTCAGGCTGCCAAATACATGCTCAATTCCGATTCTTCTTTTATTGATTTCTTGATTATAGATTTTCAATTCAGGATCCAATTTACAGTGTCTTTTGGCTTTTAATGGCAACAGGCTATTCGGATACAACACATAAATCCCCTGATAGCCTTTATCTGCAAGGATAAAAGCCCCAAAAGGAATCTGGTTTAAATTGCGTTTGAACAACTCGAAATCATGCACTGCACCGCGACTGGTACATAAACTCAGGATTTTTTGAGTTTGATAATGAATGATGGCCTGTACTTTAAAGGTATGGGTCTTTTTCTTGCCGCTATAGCTTTTCTTCTGTTTTTTTAGGCCTTTGGATTGGAATTTCCGTGGCATCCACGATTACAACATTCCAGTCGATGCCTTCGCCCTCGGGTAAATCTTTGGGTAAATTAAACAGATTGGACCGAATCAGGCAGTCTTCAACATGACGGACAATTCTTGAGGCTGTGGGCTCTGAAACCCCGTAACTCGTCGCAACGTGAAATAAGGTTCGGTATTCCCGCCAATAGCTCAGACAGAGCAGAACCTGATCCTCCAGGCTTAACTTGGGCGGTCTGCCTTTGGCAGAGACATGCTTCTGCAATTGCTCAACCATCAAATAGAAAGTTGACCATGAGATGCCTGTGTATCGCTTGAACTGAGGATCAGAAAGCTTGTTTGAATCGATGTATTTCATCCGCAGATTATGCACGAATGCTAAGAAATCCGGAGTGCAAATATTAACCAAAAAGAAGATCGTTTTTTGATTTATGAAAGATATCTAGTGAAAATATAAAACCAAGAATCAGGAGATACATAATGAACGAAGCATACATCTACTGCGATAGAAAAATTATCAAGTGTTCTATTTGTGAAGCACAGGATGACTATAGCTTTAATGATACTCAGCAATTTTCTATTATTGCTGCTGCAGAAGGCAAGCAAACTCATGGGCGCTACTCTATTGAAAGTATCAAGTGCAAGAACTGCAATAAAGTGGCAAAAAACAGTCAGGATCCCTATTTTTATTATTAAGTTGAATTAAAAGTAAAAACCTACTTTGAAATAGAGTATCTAATAAAGAATGATAATCAAACAAATATGATCATTATTATTGGTCTAAAGGGCCTTCAAAGAATTTCAGATCATAAGTTAAAACTAACTTTAGCGGTATATCAAGGAGATACTCAATGCCTGACTTTATAAGAGCTGTAGGCTTGGGCCTACTTTACCTCCCGCTGATGACCATCAATATCTTTAACACTATATATGCTGATACCTCGCCTATAACCCCTGAATCTCCCAAAGCTATCACATATTCCAATATAGATCGTGGTTTAAATGAAAGCCTTTATCCTGATGAAGAAATCACAGCTAAAAAGATCGCAGACATTATTGAGAAATCTATTCGGAAAGAGTATTCGACCGGTATCGCGCTACGTGATGCACACCCTAAGGCACACGGTTGTGTACGCGCAGAGTTCAAGATAGCTGAAGCACTTCCCAAAGAGTTGGCACAAGGTATTTTTCTTCCCGGAAAAACCTATCAAGCCTGGATACTTTTTTCTAATGGATCTAGTAATGCTCAACAAGCAGATATTAAAAAAGATGCCCGTGGCATGGCAATAAAGCTTTTGGCAGTACCGGGAGAAAGACTTTTAAATCATGATGAAATGTCTACTCAAGATTTCATCATGATTAATCATCCGGTTTTTTTTGTGAATGATCCAGCTCGTTATATGGCATTTATGCAGGATATAAATAGTGAAAGCTTTCTCAAAAAATTGCATACCCCTTTTGCATTAGGGGCTAAAGGAACCTGGATTGCCTTAAATACGAGAAATACAATATCTAATCCTCTGCAAACCCGATATTGGTCCATGGTGCCCTATCAATTAGGAACAGGCAGTGGTCGTCAAGCTGTAAAGTATTCAGCCCAAGCATGTTCAAGAGGAACAGATCCTATACCCTATAATCCCCACAATAATTTTCTAAGAGAAAATCTACGGAATCAATTGCAAAAAAGTAAGGCATGCATGGAGTTTTTAGTACAACCCCGAACATCAAACAGCATGTCGGTCGAAGATTCGATGACCGAATGCCCAGAAAACCAGGCACCTTTTTACAAGCTAGCGACTATTCATATTCTTCAACAGGTTTTTGATACACCTGAACAAAACGAATTTTGTGAAAACCTCTCCTTTACGCCATGGCATACAGTACCGGAACACAAACCTCTGGGAGGAGTAAACCGGATGCGAAAGGTGATTTATGAGCGTATCAGTCAGCTTAGACATGAGATGAATGCTACTAAAAGATTAGAACCACACTGAGAACTAAATATATATGAATTATTAATTAAATTATAACTTAAACTAAAATTAGGGCGATTATTGTATCATTTATTTAATTTAGCTTAATAATTTTAGTTTACAAAGTTTGTTAATAGTTAATTTAGAAACATGGCTAAGACTGCTACATTATAAATGAAATTATAAAAATTGAAATGGTATCTGTGATGAAAACAAAAAGTCCTCTCCTGAAAATTATAGTGGGCTGTGCGGGCTTAGGCTCTGCTTATTTGCTCGCCTCTCCTGCTATTTCCCGGAAATGCAAGAATCAGGATTCCCAGAAATGCAATCATCATAATTGTGATATTGCTGCAAAGACCCCCGGAACTCTACTCGCTATCGAAGAACAAAGTACTGATTTATTTCCCCATGCCGCCCAACGATTTTTAATTACCTATCGCAGCCGTGGTATACATTCAGAACCCATTGTTGTCTCCGGATTTGTTTTATTGCCACAAGGCAAACCACCTAGAGGTGGCTGGCCCGTTTTAGCCTGGGCACATGGCACCACCGGAGTGGCAGATACCTGTGCCCCTTCTGGTGATTATGTCGGTGGACCCGTGCATGCCTATCAAGAGCTGGCTTCCAAACCACTTGATGCCTGGCTTGCCCAAGGCTATGCAGTAGTTGCCACCGATTATCAGGGCTTAGGTACACCCGGCAAACACCCCTACATGAATGCACAGAGCCAACTGCATACTGTGGTTGACTCTGTAAGAGCACTTCATTTTTTAAAGCCTTATCATTTTAACAGGAAATGGTATGTCATGGGTCACAGTCAGGGAGGCGCTGCTGCCCTAATGGTAGCTGCACATGGGCAAAAAGATGCACCTGAGTTAAAGTTACGTGGAGCACTGGTCGTCGCCCCAGGAGGATATCAATATGAGGGAATTGCTCAATACGCAGCCTCGCATCCTCAAATCGAAAAAAGTGTGGTTGCATTTCTTCCTATCGTTCTTTTAGGTGCTGAAGCCGCGGATCCTAGCCTCAATATTATGAATTTATTGAGTCCTGAAATGGCCCAGATTGTCAATTATGCGCGTAATCATGGCTTATCGGAATTACAAGCTGATGTGAAAGAAGCACCTCAAACAGTTTTCAAAACTGATGCAGATCTTAATCCCTTAATAGAATATTCAAAAAAACAATCCATCGAAAATATGATACCTACTGTCCCTGTAATGATAGTTCAGGGTAATAAAGACCAGATTGTAGATTATCAAGGTACTCATGCCTATTATCAGCTAATGTGTACCAAACAAAAGCCGATTGCATTTAAAACTGTTGAAGGTGCAGATCATCATGGCTCTTTAAGACAAAGTCAATTTATGGTCGAAGACTTTATCAACTCAGTTGAACAAGGAAAATTTATGAGTACTTGTGAGACAAATTAATGTTCATATTTTTGTCGATTAGATATTTATGATCATGGTAAGTCTATGAAATATGCAGTCTGTTACTAGACTGCATAGCATTAAAAGTTTAGCTCTTATGACCTTAGTATGTCCTTAACACGCTTATCGCAGTTAAGCAGTAACGAATATCGAAACGTAATATTTCATTTATTTGAGATTAATCCGGGCCTGCTACAGGCCAACTAACTTTAATTAATCCAAATTTTATTCCTTCGCAAACGTGTAGCTAAAGCAAGTATTAGAGCTTTTGCTGAAACTCATAATTTTGATTTTTGAGTTCCCCATTTTGATTCCTTAATTCTTTAGCAAACAACAATGAGAATTAAAGAGGTTCTTTATGTGCTCGAACTATGAATTCCCTTCAAAAAAACGTCTTTCCTTACTAGATATTCATGAAGAACAACTGGAACTCGGAATAAAAATACATGTTTATCCATTAGCACCCGCCCCAATCATTATGCGTGGTGCGGACAAGTTTGAGCTGGATATTGCACGTTTCGGACTAGTTCCATCTTGGGCAAAAGAGTTGAAATATGGCAGACATACCTACAATGCCCGGAGTGAAACAGTGGCATCCAAACCAAGTTTTCGACATGCCTGGAAAAATAACCAGTTTACTTTAGTCCCAGTCGATACATTCTTTGAGCCTAAATATATAGACGATAAACCACACTGGTTTGGTATTTCACGTGAAGATGGTCATCCTTTCACGGTTGCAGCAATTTATGAGGATGCATTGATTGAAGGTGAGAAAATCAGATCCTTTTCGATGCTTACCATAAATTCGGATCAGCACCCATTTATGAAACGGTTTCACAAGCCGAATGATGAAAAACGTTCGATTATTGTGATTCCTGAAGAATTACGACACGACTGGCTCAACTGCGACCATGAACAAGCTCATAATTTTTTCTTTGAAATGAAAGATGAATTTATAGCAAGGCCTAAAGAGCAAGGTTTGTGGACCAACTGAAAAGCCCTAAACCAAGCTAGGGCTTTATTCATATAAAATACTTATTTCTGCTCCCTCAGCGGATGCTCTGGCTCGGCATTAGGCTTTTTCTTAGGCTTTACGCCCTTATAGGTTGCTTGATTGCCTTTATCATCATTAGATTCTTTTTGCGGATTATCTTCTTGCTCTGTTTGGTGTTCTGCATGAGTTGTCATATATATTCCCTTTCCTCTAGATGCTTAGAAAATTATTAGGACATATAAGGTTAAACATCAATAATATTTATGTTTTCCATACATTTTAATAAACATACATTCTTCTAATCAGAGCTTATATAGACTTCTGGTTCGAATCTAAATCTATTTGGCTGTGCAACCTGCTTTCAGGAAACACAGCTCATCGATCTTAAAATTTGGTTTCTTATTACTTAAAAGAAAGTATCTGCAGAAACATTAAAACGTTCAGACAAAGCTTTAATATGACGGATATTGAGCTGACGTTTACCATTCAGGATTTCAGAAATGACCGACTGGGTAGCTATGTCAGATAGATCTGATTGGCTGAGACCATGCTGTTCCATCAGGAAAGCCAGTGCAGTACGACCATCGCCTTCTGGCATCGGCAAATGCTCATGTTCATAAGCTGAGACTAAATCACCCAGTTGAAGAATCAGCCCCATTAAGGGATGCGACTCATCATCACCTACAATATCCAGAAGTTCATCTAAAGCTTCAGTGAGCGTATTAAAGTCTTCTTCAGTTTCTGGCTTGCTGAGCAAAGGTGCAACATAACGCCAGTGATCAACGGCCTGTTTAATCATTGCATTCATATTAAGCCTCCTTCCAATGACCTTTGTCATATTCCTGATGGGATAAGACATGGCGAATATAGACACGTTTTGCTTGATACATCACAACTGCGATCAACCTGATCTTGTTGCCACCAATATCAAAGACATGAAATTTCCCGACTTTATCGACTGCGGGAAATAATCGCTTCATGTCGGCAAAATCCTTAGGATCATTGGCCTTGATAATTCGATACCAACCATCCAATGCAGTTTCAGCGTGTGGCCACTTTTGCATTGCTTCCAGAATCCGAGCGTGAGTGATCACATGCATAATTATTTATCGCATTTTGCTATATTCAGAGTATAACCTAAATATCGCATATTGCAATAACGCTTAAAGGATGAATTTAGTTGAGATGAGTATTGTTATGGTCAAATCACAAGTTAAAATTAAATAAACCCTTATTTTTAGTAATTTTATTAATTAACTATCAATAACTTATAAAAATATCGCTTTGATATATTAGTTCTATTTTCAAATATCAAATATCAATAATAAAAAATGAAAACCCCGTCGATCTATATCAAACGGGGGTTCAACATCCATCTATACCGCGAAGGTCTAGAGAGTTAATTTAAATCTTTCAAGCAATCACGACACTTTTTGACTTCAAAATCATCGACTGTGTAATCAATTTCAGTCGCACCATGAAGACCAAATAAACAACATATAAATTGGAACATGTGTTTCTCCTGACTGTGAACAGCTCGATCATGGATCGAGCTTAGTTGCTTTAAAGATAATGGCTTACAGCTCCACGATTTATTTACCTTGAAACGATTGAATCACTCACCTGTACTGCGATCGCACAGGCAAGCTATAGCCTCTAAATTTGTACACTCTCTTCATGTTTTGGCGCTTGGTCTTTGGTACCCTGATCCTTGCTCATCATCCGGCACATTTTTTCTTTGCAAGATTTAAAGCAACATCCCACCATGACACCCATACCAAATGCACAGATACATCTCATCATAGCTCTACCCTGTCTTTTCATGAAAAGAGATATATAAATAACATCTATTCATGTTTCACACTTGAACGTATTTTCAGGTTTTATGTTGTATATGAAAACTTATGTGAAGGATAAATATCGGAGAATCATCTGTTTTAGACATATTTATGATCTAAAAAATGGGCCCTGTTTAACTGTCTAGATTAAACAAGGCTTTTTAACTTGCTGATTTTAAATTATTTTATCTGAGTTGTTATAGTGGTGATAAAGTACCACTTGTCATGCATCTAATATGTATATGAAATATAGAGGCTATTTTACCAAATGTTGAATATAGGTTATGTTTTATATTTTATTGGCTATTTTTCATCAACTTAGATGCAATTAAATACAAAAAACTTTGATTCATTCAGTTTTCATTCAATCAAGTGAGTCATAAAAGCAGAGATGCAACTTATACATATTGGTAGATATTTTATTTATTTTATCAAAGTCCTTTTAATTTTCTATTTTCTCAGCTGTCAATGAGTTTAAAGGCAGGTGCTCTTTCACTCATTTCTCTTTATAATTTTTCCAACGACTGATAACAATATATTGTTGCCATGAAAATATCATTATTCATAATTGCCCTATTGGCATTGGCCATCACAGGCTGCCAAAAACAACAGGCAGATGTATCAGCTGAACCTGATCCGGCAGTGAAAGCTCAGTTTGAACAATCCGATGCCCGATTGAGTGCTTATTTAGATAAATTAGATTCTTCTACTATTAGCCTTGAGGAAAGAACACATATTTTATGTGAGGATTATCCTAAAGAATATAAAACTTATTATATGCCGGCCCTAATAAAACTAATGCCACAAGAATATGAGGAGCAGGAATTACTGAAAGATCTGAAAAATGCGCTCGACTTTTATAAAGTAAAATCCAATATTCAATGCTGATTTATTCTGAACAATAAAAAAACCGCCTTAAAGAAGGCGGTTTTTTGTAGAGATTACACAGCTTAGATATGAACGCTGCAGCTTTGACTAATCTTATTGATTACGCAAATTTTGCTGCTGGTTATCTTGTTGTGGCTGTTGCTGTTGTTGCTGATTGCGTTGCTGGTCCTGTTGGCCCTGCGGCTGTTGTTGCTGCTGGTTCGGCTGTTGCTGATTTTGATTCTGGTTTTGCTGACGTTGTTGGTCTTGCTGTTGTTGTTGGTTCTGTTGGTCTTGCTGATTTTGCTGTTGATTATTAGCCATGGTGTAACTCCTTACTATTTGCTTTAAATCGCCGATGATTAGGATTCGACTTAATATTTACTCTACCTATTTTTAAAAATTCGCCAAGTTATTACCTGTTACATATTAATTCAATGTAAAAAAAGGTAAGTTAAGTAATTGAAGTCTGGATTTATAAGAAACATAAATTACTTTTAATAATAGAATGAACACATATTGAAAGCTTTCTATCTTTTATAAATTTTATTTTTCAATTAAAGTCATAACTTAATCAAAAAATTGTATATAAACTTAAATTTAAAATAAAATTTAGAAATACATTTTGCTACTTATATAAAATATGATTATATTTATAAGATATTGAATTTTATTAATTATTTAAAATTATAATTTCTTATACATGTTTAACCTAATTTTCTAAAAATTAGATCATTAAATATAAAAACGAAAAAAACCATTTTTAAATAGCAGAATATATTACATAGAATCACAAATAAGGCCTTTTCAGTTGCCAATTTACCTTGACTTTATATTTTTAAAATTATTATTAGATTTTTTTATTAAATCTAATCAAATTTTATTTTAACGATCTTTATCCAATAAATAAGCCTCTTATTTTAAGAGGCTTATTTTTAATAAGTTATTTTTAGATTGCGACCACTTTTACAATAATGGTTTGGCTTTCTTCTTGCTCTTCGGCCAGATATAAACGCTTTAATTCTTTGCTTTTGACTTTAAACTTTAAATTCTGGTAATGAATGATGCTTGGGATCTGATCAAAATATTGACCATCTGCCTCAATTTCTTCCTGAAATAAAGGAGTACCCAGTTGATAATCTAGACTTTTTAATACGGAATACTTTACTGTGGTTTTCATTCTTACAACCTACTTTCCTTACGCACTTTATTTTTATTTTTACCACTGATCAGAGCAAGTTAAAACCATTAATTTCAAATATTGTCCAAGCATTAAGCAATCAGTTTAACAACTGCCAAACTTACGTTTGGAATACTAAAATTACAAAAATATTTTACCTTTCATCATAATAAAGAAATAATCTCACAGTTGATACAAAAGCAAAATGGGACTACATTGGAATAAGGATTACCTTCTAAGACAAAATAGACATTATGATTAAAACATGTTGTGGCCTGCTGGAACAAAGAAACATCAAGATTGCTTTTATTGAAAGTGCAAGTTCTGGCTATTTAACCAGTCAGTTTTCAATTTGCAAAAATGAAGGTGCTGAAATCTTGCTGGGTGGTCTAGTGTGCTACGATCCGTCTGTGAAGATTAATGTCTTGGGAATTTCTCCGAATCTGATTAGTACCCATTCAGCTGAATCCATGCCTGTAACGGTTGCTCTGGCTGAGGCAGGCAAAAAAATGTTTCAGGAAGCTGACTGGATTATTGCTTGTACAGGCTTGCTTAAACCAGGCGGTAGCGCGACCCCAGATAAGCCGGAAGGTACTTTCTTTGCCGCTGTTTATGATGGTCTTCAGACTCACCAGTTCCAGTATTATATTAAAGGTACTCCACAGGAACGTCTCAATAAACTGGCAGCCGTCATCGCACATGACATGATTAATCTACTCAACACCTAAAGCTAAAACTGTTTATATTGAGTGCTGATCAAACTTCATTATTTCTACTGTATTTATAGTTAAATTATTTCTATAAAAGTACGTTTTTTTAATGAGGCCTGATCAGTGATGAAAATAAGAATTGCAGCCCTTTTGCTCGCCCTTGGTATTCCTGTATCCGCTTTCGCCACTGTTGGTGGCCCACAGAATATTGAAGTTTTGGGTTATGAAGTCAAAGACCAGAAACTTTATCTGTTGCGGCATTATCTCGATGGTCGCGGACGCCTACCTCAACTGTATTATTATAATTTTAAATCCAAAACTCCGAATCAGTTAATTCAGGTGAACTCCCTGTATATCAATCCAAAAACCAAGCAGATTGACTACGATCAGGACAGCCGTAAGTTTAACCAGGAAATTGCCAAAATTAAAAAGCGACTAATTCCGCTGGTACCACTGAGAAAGCAAGCCATCCAGCTTAAGCTATTAAAGACCAGCAAAGGTACCGCCCCTGCATGGCATGACCCTAAACAGAAAGTCCCAAAATGGACTTATCAATATCGAGTGCAATCTGGCCAGTATAAAAGTCCTGTTCAACAAGCAGTCAGCTATAAAGCAGATTTAAGATTAAACCAGACTTATAAAGTACCGAAACAGAATAAAATACTGGTGACGGTAAAATACTTAGGCCTCCCATTCGAAACCGGTTATCATATTGAAGATCCAGCATTATTAAGTCGTTAAACCAACGTCAATAAATAATCAGAAAAAAAATAAGGTCTCGTGGAGACCTTATTTTTTATATTTAGAATATCTCTGGCTTACGCAGCAGAAGTGCGTTCAGCAATTGGAACCACTTTACGCAATTCTGGACCGGTATAATCCGCGCTCGGACGGATAATCCGGTTATCTGCACGTTGTTCCATCACATGCGCCGCCCAACCTGTGACGCGTGACATCACAAAGATTGGCGTAAACAGTTTGGTTGGAATACCCATAAAGTGATAAGCAGAAGCATGGAAAAAGTCTGCGTTACAGAACAGTTTTTTCTCGCGCCACATCACTTCTTCACAACGTACTGATACTGGATAGAGCACAGTATCACCCACATCTTTTGCCAGTTTTTCAGACCACTGCTTGATAATGCCATTACGCGGATCATTGTCTTTATAGATCGCATGACCAAAGCCCATGATTTTTTCTTTACGCTCCAGCATGCCCAGCATTTTGCGCTCGGCTTCTTCTGGAGATTTCCAGTTTTCAATCATGTCCATTGCCGCTTCGTTGGCACCGCCGTGTAATGGACCCCGTAGTGAACCAATTGCGCCGGTAATACATGAATGCAGGTCAGACAAAGTTGATGCACAAACACGCGCTGTGAAGGTTGAAGCATTAAATTCATGCTCTGCATACAGAATCAGGGATACATTCATCACCTGTTCATGCAGCTGATTTGGCTTCTTGCCATGTAGCAAATGAAGGAACTGAGCACCGATTGAATCATCATCGGTATTTTCATCAATGCGTACGCCGTCATGGCTATAGCGATACCAATAGCAGATAATTGCTGGTAGCGTCGCCAGAATACGGTCTGCAACATCCTGTTGCTGATCAAAAGACTGTTCAGTTTCAAGGTTGCCCAGCATCGATACGCCAGTACGCATCACATCCATTGGATGTGAGTCCGCTGGAATGCGCTCAAGTACTTCTTTCAATGCTTGTGGCAGTACACGCAAAGATTTCAGTTTTGCTTTATAGGCTGCCAACTGTTCTGAAGTTGGTAATTCACCAAAGAAAATCAGGTAAGCGACTTCTTCAAACTGACAGTTTTCTGCCAGATCCTGTACGTCATAGCCGCGATAGGTCAGGCCTGCACCACTTTTGCCTACTGTTGAAAGTGCAGTTTTGCCTGCGACTTGTCCGCGCAATCCTGCGCCAGTGAGTACTTTTCCTTCAGCCATTGTTTTAATTCTCCTGCTTGAACAGTTTATCTAATGTGTTTTCGAAGCTGTGATAATCTAAAAATTCGTATAATTCTTTACGCGGTTGCATTTTATCCAGAACATGCACCTGTGTACCATTTTCACGCACTGAGCGCATCACTTCCAGTGCCGCTTTTTGCATCGCACGGGTGGCTGATAGCGGGTAAAGTACCATGCGAATACCCTGCTCAGCCAGTTCTTCAGTGGTGTAATATGGGGTATCACCAAATTCGGTAATATTGGCCAATACTGGGACACCAACTGCATCACATACGGTGCGATACATCGTAATATCCGTCATTGCCTCAGCAAAAATGGCATCTGCACCTGCTTCGACACAGGCACAAGCACGGTCAATCACTGCCTGCAGACCTTCTTTCTGTAATGCATCGGTACGTGCCATCACCACAAAGTTTGAATCGGTTTTGGCATCGACAGCTGCCTTAATCCGGTCAACCATTTCCTGTTGGGTCACAATTTCCTTATTCGGACGATGACCACAACGCTTTTGTGCAACTTGGTCTTCGATATGCACAGCTGCAGCGCCAGCAGCAATCATCTGCTTGATGCTACGTGCGATATTAAATGCACCGCCCCAGCCTGTATCGATATCAACCAGCAAGGGTGTATCCACACGTTCAGTAATGCGACGCACATCTTCCAGAACATTATCTAGGCTGGTCATGCCTAGATCAGGTAGACCATAAGAATAGTTGGCAACACCGGCACCAGAGAGATAAATGGCTTTATAGCCGACCTGTTTGGCCATCATGGCAGCATAGGCATTCACTGTGCCCATAATTTGTAATGGTTTTTCGACTTCAAGCGCTTGTCTAAACTTTAAACCTGCAGACATTTGTTCTGTCATCTTCCCTTCCACAGTCTTGGCTATAATTATTGAGATTTGAGTATACCGATTTGAAACCATGATGCTATAAGCCAATAGAATAAAAACTCTAAAACTTTAGTCAAACTTTTAAGTTTTACTTGATTCACTGAATAAATTCCGCCTTCATCCGGTCCGATTGTGAAATCTGCGGATATATTTGTTATGATGAACTACCAAGTTTATATAACCTGTTGATATACCATCCTCTATGCAAAACCTTGTTCATCTGGAACCACTCGCCAAAGATCTGCCACAAACCAAACGTGGTCATGAGCGCTGCGTTGCGCTGCTGATCTCTGCGACCGAACTGTTTCTGGAACATGGTTATGATGCAGTTTCTCTTGATGATATTGTCCAGCATGCAGGCGGTTCCAAGGCTTCTATTTACAAGTACTTTGGCAACAAAGAAGGCTTGTTTAAGGCCATTTGCGATTATCGTCGTATCAAGTTTTTTGAAGATATCAGTATTCCGATCGAGCTGATGGCTCTGGATTTTCGTAGTTATCTGGTACATACGCTGCTTAATTTTTATCATCAGATCATGCAACCGGAAAATTCAGCCTTTATGCGTCTGGTGCTGGAACAGAGTCAGCGTAATCCGGAACTCGCGCAGCATATTCATGAACGAGGCCCAGTACATGTACAAAGTGCGATTGCCACGGCTTTAGAACAAGCAGATGCGCAAGGTTTATTGCATTGCGAGAATCCGCAATATTCGGCCCAGTTATATTTTGGCATCTTGCGTAATCTGGAATGGCGGATTCTGATGGGAATTCCGGTACAGGAAGATGATCAGGAAATCGACAAATACATCAGTTATTGTGTGGATCGATTTTTAGACGGTCATCAAAAAGTCTAGTTTTTTTTGCATTTTTCATTGCTTATAGTATATTAGCCGATTCCGTATTTTTTCTTAAACTAACCAACAACTGATTGTTGATCGAGTTTTTCGGCAATTATTGTGGAGTAACGAATGGCTCTCCGTCACTTTCTCACCTTACGCGATTTATCAACTTTAGAACTTAACCAGATTTTGCAACGCGCAATTGAGCTTAAGCGCAAACAGCATAACAATGAAGTGTTCCAACCCTTTGTTGGTAAAGTGATGGGCATGATTTTTGAAAAATCGAGTACCCGTACGCGTGTTTCGTTTGAAGCTGGCATGAGCCAATTTGGTGGTAGCGCCATTTTCCTGTCTTCACGCGATACCCAACTGGGTCGCGGTGAGCCAATTGAAGATTCTGCACGTGTGATTTCCAGCATGCTGGATATTGTGATGATCCGCACTTTCGGTCACGATATCGTAGAACGTTTTGCTTCTTATTCAAAAGTTCCAGTGATCAACGCTTTGACTGATGATCATCACCCTTGCCAGTTACTTGCTGACATGCAGACTTATCTGGAACATCGCGGTTCGATCGAAGGTAAAACTGTTGCCTGGATCGGCGATGGCAATAATATGTGTAACTCTTATATCGAAGCAGCGCACATGTGGGGCTTCAAGCTAAAAGTGGCTGCACCGAAAGGCTATGAGCCTCAAGAACAGTTCCTGTCTGAATTCGCACACTGTGTAGAACTGGTCGATACTGCTGAAGATGCAGCAGTCAATGCCGACCTGATCGTCACTGACGTTTGGGCAAGTATGGGCCAGGAAGAAGAACAGAAAATCCGTGAAAAAGCTTTTGCAGATTATCAGGTGAATGAACGCCTAATGGATCTTGCACACCCAGACTGCCTGTTCATGCATTGCTTACCTGCGCATCGTGGTGAAGAAATTTCTGAAAACATGCTGGATCACAAAAATGCTGTGGTTTGGGATGAAGCAGAAAACCGCCTTCATGCACAAAAAGCACTGGTTGAATTCCTGTTGAATGAAAACCTGAAAAAAGACTGATTCCTTCAAAAAATCTTCACAAATTAAGCACCAATCTCTGGTGCTTTTTTTGTTTCAGCTCTTATAATCAGAATTGAAATGACATAAAAAGTGATGCGATACAATGCAAAAAAAATATTGGACTTTGGCACTCCTGGCAGGTTTTAGTAGTGCTGCTTTACCGGTGTATGCTTCTGAATTCGACCAGTATCTCCAAGGAAAAGGCATTCTGGACAGCAAGTTTAAAATTGAGAAAAAAGCTGAGCTGAACGAGCTGCTTACCGTGCTAAGTGCGGAAGATTCCAAGACTTTACCGCTACAGATCGATCAGAATACAATCATAGAGCAGTTACAACTTACAGCCAATAAAACCACGCTTAAAGGCATGATCACGACACCCGACTTTAGCCAGTTTGAGAAAGACTTAGGCCGTAAAGAAGTTCTTAAAGTGATTCGTAATAATCTTCTAAATAACTGCCAGATCTTTTTTGAACATCGCTATCAGATCGTCAATCCTTATAAAATCGAACTTAGTCTCAGCTCCCAAACACACACTTATAATGTTGACCTCTCCCAGAAAGACTGTAATGTAAAATAATCTTGTCTAGAATCAATAAAGGCAGCTTTAGCTGCCTTTTATATTTTGATAAATTCTATTTTGGTAAATATAAACAGACGGTCAACGGATCAAACCTTGCGGCTGTAAAATAATAATTAATGCACCTAGAATGACCACGATTCCCCCAAGCAGATCCCAACGTGAAAGGCTGATCTGATCAACGAATCTCAGCCACATCAATGCTGAGAAAATATAAATTCCCCCATAGGCGGCATAAATACGCCCAGAAGCGGCTGGATGCAAAGTCAAAAGCCAGACAAAAGCAGCTAAAGCTAATGCCGTCGGAACCCATAACCACTGGCTCTTCGCCTGATTTAAAATCAGGTAAGGAAAATAACAGCCCAAAATTTCCATCAATGCTGTTAATAAAAATAGAAAAAACGTAGTTAAAAGTTTGCTAATTTGGATATCCATATATTCCGCTAAATCAGAAACTCTTTAAACCAAGAGTACATAAATTAAGGGCAAATAAAACAACAAAACCCGTGCGAACACGGGTCTGATGATGATCTATTCAATGATTAAGCTGGTTCAGCAGTCTGATCTTCGAAGACTTCAAGTTTCAGACCGACAGATTTACCATTTTCTTTCTTCACAGAAACTGAAACGTTACCACCATTTTCAGCCAGTTCACCAAACAGGATCATTTCAGCCAGTGGTTTTTTCAGATGTTCCTGAATCAGACGCTGCATTGGTCGAGCACCCATCAAACGGTCATAGCCATTTTCAGCCATCCATTCGCGTGCGCTTTGATCCACCTCCAGCACCACTTTCTTCTCATCCAGTTGTGCCTGAAGTTCAGTCAGGAATTTATCCACGACATTTTCAATAATGGTATTCGGCAATGCCTTAAACTGAATTACACCGTCCAGACGGTTACGGAATTCTGGCGAGAAGGCTTTCTTCATCGCTTCCTGATTATCATTACTGTTGTCCTGTTCCATGAAACCAATGCTGACGCGGGAAATACTTTCCGCACCAATATTAGTCGTTAGAACCAGTACCACATTACGGAAATCGGACTTACGACCATTATTATCCGTTAAGGAACCATGATCCATGATTTGTAATAGCAAGTTGAATACATCTGGATGCGCTTTTTCAATCTCATCTAGAAGTAATACACAATGCGGATTTTTGTGAATCGCATCGGTCAGCAAACCACCTTGGTCAAAACCAACATAACCTGGAGGCGCACCGATCAGACGAGAGACTGCATGACGTTCCATGTATTCGGACATGTCAAAACGTACCAGCTCTACACCCAAAATTTTCGCCAATTGCTTGGTGACTTCAGTTTTACCTACACCCGTTGGACCTGCGAAGACAAAACTACCGACTGGCTTATCAGGCGATTTCAAACCTGCACGAGACAGTTTGATCGCAGAAGCTAAAGCTTCAATTGCTTCATCTTGGCCGAAGACCACACGTTTCAGATCACGCTCAAGGTTCTCCAGTACAGACTTGTCATCTTTAGAAACCGTTTTCGGTGGAATACGGGCAATCTTGGACACAATGTCTTCGATGTTTTCAACTGTAATCAGGCTGTCATCTTGCTCAGCTTTCAAACGGCGTTGTGCACCGGCCTCATCAATCACGTCAATCGCTTTATCTGGCAAGAAACGGTCATTAATAAATTTCGCTGACAGTTCAACCGCAGAAACCAGTGCCTGATCGTCATACTGCACATGGTGGAAATCTTCAAATTTAGATTTCAGGCCACGCAAGATATCAATTGTTTCTGTAATCGAAGGCTCATTCACATCTATTTTTTGGAACCGACGTGACAAGGCATGATCTTTTTCAAAGACCTGACGGTATTCCTGGAATGTGGTTGAACCGATGCAACGCAATGAACCATTTGCCAATGCAGGCTTGATTAGATTCGATGCATCCATGGTGCTGCCCATGCTTGAACCTGCACCGATGATCATATGAATTTCATCAATGAACAGTACTGCATCTGGTTTTTTCTTCAAGGCATTTAATAGTTGTTTTAAACGCTTTTCGAAATCACCACGGTATTTAGTTCCCGCCACCAGTGCGCCGATGTCTAGGCTATAGATTTCAGCATTTTCCAGTGGCTTAGGTGCCTTGCCATTCACAATTAACCAAGCCAGACCTTCAGCAATCGACGTTTTACCCACACCTGGATCACCAACAAGTAAGGGATTATTTTTACGACGGCGGCATAAAATTTGCGCTGCCCGCTCAATTTCTTTTTCACGGCCAATCAATGGATCTGTCTTGCCGCGTTGAGCTTCCTGATTCAGGTTTGTCGTATATAACTCTAGCGGACCAGAATTATTGGAAGAGGCCGATTCACCGTCCAGTTCTTCAATTTCTTCTTCAGACTGTACTTCGTCTTTACGCGTACCATGAGAAAGGTACTGAGTTAAAGTCAGACGGTTAATCTGATGACGTTTAAGCAGATAAACTGCAAAAGAATCACGCTCAGAATACATCGCAACCAGAATATCGGCGCCTTCTACAGTACGATCACCGCCACTGGATTGAACATGGAAAATTGCACGTTGCAAAATCCGGTCAAAACTTTCTGTAGGATGAGGTGCCTGATCACTATTTTCACCGAGTTTAGGGGTATGTTGTTCTACGTACTCTTCTAATTCTTTACGCAAAACGATAATATCTGCACCACATGCTTTTAAGGCATTCACGGCAGAATCATTGTCGAGTAAAGCTAATAATAAATGTTCTACGGTCAGGAACTCATGTCTCTTTTGACGAGCCATGCTGACAGCCAAACGTAGTGATACTTCTAATTGACGACTGAGCATGCAACCCCCTTAATCTTTCGGCTCAATCTGGCAAAGTAAAGGATGACCTTGAGATCGAGCGTAATTATTGACTTGGTTCGCTTTGGTTTCCGCAATGTCTCGAGGATAGACCCCAGCTACACCTTTTCCTTCATAATGTACAGTTAGCATTACTTGTGTAGCTTGGTCAAGATTCATTGCAAAGTATTGTTGTAAAATTTCAATTACAAACTCCATTGGAGTGTAATCGTCATTCAATAATACCACTGCATACATCGGTGGACGCTTCAGTTCAGGAGGTGCAGTCTGGACTGCAAGGTCAGCGTCATCATCGTGAAAAGGCTCGTCTGTTAAACGCGGGCTAATATGCCAATCAACCATGCCGGACTCGTAAAAAGAATTTTTGATCTCACTTAAACATTTTGGACGTTTATTGCTTGGCATACGATTTCTATTTCACACTTAATTTGCATTTGCTTCAGTTTTTGGAATCTCTGACAGGACTGTTGACTGGCTTTCAACAGCTTTCCCCTGATCCCAGCTAAAACGGCGAATCACAGGCTTAGTCCCTGAGAGGCGCACTTCAATAAATTCTGGTTTAAAACCTTTAGGCATGGTCCAGCGACCAGTCAAACGTTCGTAATTGTCAAAATTAAAGTTTTTATCTTCAAGCGGCACGACCAGAATTTCAGTACCCTTAATCAAGCGCAGTTCCACTGTACCAGAAGCACGATTTTTGCCTGGGCTGACCTGAACCAGATCAATCTGGTATTCGAAGGCATTATCAGGCAATGCCTTAATCCCCAGATGTTGAACTGTCAATGCTAAACCACCGCGTTGACGCAAGATCTCGCGGTAGATCGTACCAACGCTTTCAGCCTGCTCCTGGGCATCACGCGCCTTATTTGCAGCCAGATAAAGATCATTGGCATTGCTAACGGCCAAATCACGTTCCTGAACCGCTGTATTCAGAGATTTATTCAGTGTTTCCAGACTAGTTTTCTGTTTTTGTACCACTTCAACCAGTTGTTCCGCATCCGCCTCAAAACCTACCGCAGTCAAACCTTGCCGATGCCCGACCGTATAGCCCAGCAAGCCACTACCCAGAATCAACACAGCAGCACCGATTACCAAAGGTGTATTGCCTTTCATCAATGGTTTCTTTGTAGAGGGTTCCTGGATCGTCATGTTTGACTCATTATTCGGCATTTTGATCTCTGTATACTTTGTTCAAGACACACATTTAAATCCAAATCTAAATGTGTGTGAAGTTCTAATACGTTTTTTATGGTAATAAACCAATATTATTCAAGCCTGCATTTTCTGCAAAGCCAAACATCAGGTTCATGTTCTGTACTGCCTGACCAGCTGCACCTTTGACTAGATTGTCCTGAGCCACCAGAATCACCAGCTTGGTTGGTTGTGGTTTGTATAGTGCAATACGCAACTGGTTAGCACCACGCACCGAACGGGTTTCTGGTGAACTGCCTGCTGGCATTACATCAACAAACTGTTCATTGGCATAGAACTGCTCGTACAGTGACTGCAAGTCAGCTGCCTGACCTGCTTCAGTCAAATCGATATAAATCGTTGATAACATCCCACGAATCATCGGCACCAGATGCGGCACAAACAGGATATGGTCAAACACGCCTTTTTGACCTGAAATATTTTCTAATGCTTCTACGATTTCAGGATGGTGACGGTGGCCCGCAACGCCATAAGCCTTAAAGTTATCAGCATTTTCAGAATAGATCATGCCCAGGCTGGCTTTACGGCCTGCACCTGATACCCCAGATTTTGCATCGATAATAATGCTTTCTGGTTTTACCAAAGCTTCTGCCGCCTTTAAAACTGGTGCCAAACCAAGCTGAACCGTCGTTGGATAACAGCCCGGATTACCAATTACACTCGCCTGTTTGATCTGGTCACGGTTAAGCTCAGACAGACCATAAACAGAATCTCTTAACACTTCTGGGCAAGCATGTTCCATGCCATACCATTTTTCGAACTGTGCCAGATTTTGCAAACGGAAATCCGCTGCAAGGTCAATTACCTTGGTATTGGCAGCAACAAGTTCTTCAGCATGTTTCATGGCAACGCCATGTGGTGTCGCGAAAAATACCACATCACATGATTTTAATAGATCAAGGCTGAGATCAGAAAACTGAAGATCCGTATGTCCACGCAGACTCGGGAACATATCGTCAACACGACGGCCTGCTTCAGTACGTGATGTCAGTGCTTTAACCTCTACATTCGGATGTCGCAGTAATAGACGTAAAAGTTCAACGCCTGTATAACCTGTACCACCCACAATACCCACTGAAATCACGATGATTACCTCAAACTAGATGTTTCCTTTATGGGCTGTAGTATGACAGGAACTTGAGGTTTTCTAAACTGTTTCACTAGGGATTGATGGTTTTTTATTTACCCTTTTATTTTGAGTGTTTTTAAAAAATTTGAGAGGATGATACCTATTGCTTAGGCTATTTGGAAGTAAATAAATACTATCCTCGTTCCTTTAAAGATATTCTTAAGCTGCCCACCAATATGGCATGACAGTATTTTTCAGAATTTTACGGTGAATTAAATAATTTGGATCATGCTTTGCTACCTCTGCCCAAAATCGTGGACTATGGTCAAAATGCCGGGTATGGGCCAGTTCATGCACACATAAATAACGCACGATTTTTTCAGAAAATAAAATGATGCCGCTATTTAGCATAATGTCATGTTTGGCCGAACAACTGCCCCATCGTGTTTTCGGCTGGCGAACATTACAAATGTTAAATGATAATCTTGTTTCTTGACTTACTTTGTTCAGATAAACAGACAGCTGCTCTTTGGCATAAGAAATAATAAAAGCTTTTAAATATCCTTCAGGATTTCGATCACTAATCGACAACTGTAATATTTCAGCATCAAAAAGGAAGTTCTGCTTCTGACTTTGATAAACAATCTGAATGGGTGAAGTCTGATTAAAAAGCTGCAATTCTGCTGGTAAAGATCTATCAATACTTTGATTTTTTTCCTGCTGCAATTTCCAGGTTTTGAGTAGCCAGCTTTCCGCTTGGTCAATAAAATTTTGAATCTGTTTTTTGCTACAAAATACAGGTGCGGTTAAACGGATTTGATCACCCTCTACACGCAGTCTGAGACGTGTTGAGCGAACATTTCGGGTGATTTGAATTTCGGGCAGGTCGTTTAGGATCATTTTTTATATTTAATCGTTATTTTACTAATCCCCCTCGATCCCCCTTTAATAAAGGGGGAAGTTCAAACTTATAGAAGTTTCGAGGAGCTTTATCAAATTAAAGACTTTTCCCTCCTTTGAAAAAGGAGGGTCAGGGAGGATTTCTTAAATCGCTGTACGCTCTTCAATACCATTATTGGTCGCAACAATCGCAATATCCGCTTTATTGATCGCGAAAATACCGTTACATACGACGCCTGGAATGTCATTAATCGTTTTTTCCAGCTCAAGCGCATTCAGAATATTCAGGTTATGCACATCCAAAATAACATTTCCATTATCAGTCACTACACCTTCACGGTAAGCAGGATCACCACCTAATGCCACCAACTTACGTGCGACTGCTGAACGTGCCATTGGAATCACTTCAACAGGTAATGGGAAATCACGACCCAACTGCTCTACCCATTTCGAATCATCGACGATACATACGAATTTTTTCGCAATCGACGCCACGATTTTTTCACGTGTAAGCGCAGCACCACCACCTTTGATCATGTGCATATGACGGTCAATTTCATCAGCACCATCGACATAGGCATCTAAACCGCCCACGCTATTCATATCAACCACTTCAATGCCTAATTTTTTCAGACGCTGTGCAGTCGCTTCAGAACTTGCAACAGCAGCTTCCAATTGCAGTTCTGGTAAAAGGTCAATTAAAAAGTTAACGGTACTACCTGTACCTACGCCTAAAATGCCCCCTTTTGGTAAGTGTTTTAAAGCCGCTTTGGCTGCAGCTTGTTTTTTCTCATCTTGGGTTGCATATAGACTCATGACATCACTCAACTAATTTGGACTTTTGCAGTAATTTTAAACCGCAAAGCCGTGTGGTTTGTTACAATAGAGTCTTATTTTAAACTGTTAGATGGAAAATTAACATGCTGTCTCGTTTGGTTCGACAAATTTTACAAGCAACGGTCTACGATGTTGCAATCGAAACCCCACTCGAAGCAGCGCCACGAATTAGCGAACGCTTAAATAATAACATTCGCTTTAAACGTGAAGATTTACAACCGGTCTTTTCATTTAAACTACGCGGTGCCTATAACCGTATTAGTCAATTACCGAAATCACAACTCGAACGTGGCGTTATCACAGCTTCAGCAGGCAACCATGCACAAGGCGTGGCACTGTCAGGGAAAAAGCTGGGTATTCGCGCGATTATTGTGATGCCAAAGACCACGCCCGACATTAAAGTCCAAGCAGTAAAACGTTTAGGGGGTGAAGTAGTATTACATGGTGATTCATTTGACGTTGCCAACAAATATGCCATTCAACGTGCCGAAGAAGATGGCATGACCTTTATTCCGCCTTATGACGACGAACTGGTGATGGCAGGTCAAGGTACGATTGCCAATGAAATCCTGCGTCAATGGCGCGATGTAGAATATGTCTTCGTTGCTGTTGGTGGTGGTGGCCTGATTGCCGGTGTTGCAGCGTACTTGGGAGATGTGGCTCCGCATGTCAAAGTGATTCCTGTGGAATATGATGAATCCGCGTGCTTAAAAGCGGCCTTAGAAGCCAATGAACGTGTGATTCTTCCATCTGTCGGTTTATTTGCCGATGGTACTGCGGTGGCACAAATTGGTGAAAAACCATTTGATGTGATCCGTCTGCAAAAATCAGATAATTCTGGCCCAATTGTTGAACCTGATGTGGTACTGGTCAATACCGATGAAGTCTGTGCAGCAATTAAAGATACTTATGATGAATGCCGTAGCATCGTAGAACCGTCAGGTGCAATGGCATTGGCCGGTATCAAAAAATATGTCGCTGAACACGGCATTCAAGGCAAAAACATCGTATCGATTGTTTGCGGTGCGAACATGAACTTCGACCGTCTGCGCTATATTGCCGAACGTACAGAACTCGGCGAACGCAAAGAAGCTATCTTTGCCGTAACTATTCCAGAAGAAAAAGGTTCATTCCTGAAATTCTGCCGTGCACTACAAGGCCGTAATATCACAGAGTTTAACTACCGTTCAAGTGATGCTTCTGCAGCTCAGGTCTTTGTCGGTATCAGCCTGAAAAATGGTGAAAAAGAACGTCAGGAAATCTATGAAAACCTGAAATTCGACTACGATGTTGATGATCTGTCTGATGACGAAGTCGCAAAACTACATATCCGTTACCTGATTGGCGGTCATGCCGATATTGAAAATGAACGCCTGTTCCGCGTGGAATTCCCGGAACGTCCAGGTGCCCTGCTAATGTTCCTGGAACGTCTTGGCCCAACGCATAACATCACCCTGTTCCATTACCGTAACCACGGCGCTGCAGAAGGTCGCGTACTGGTCGGCCTGGAAGCAGAAGATGCACAGCAAAATCCAGATGGTTTGATTGAGACATTGGAAAGCATTACTTATCCATATGAAGAAATCACCAACAACCTGGGTTATCAGCGTTTCTTGAAATAATCAGTTTGATATAAACCGCCTTTCGAGGCGGTTTTTTTATGTCCAGCTAAAAAAATGTATGAAGTATTTATGTAAGGCCAGATAGCTGAAAACTATAAAAATCTTTAAGATACGCACTTAGACATGAACTAATTTGAAATAAAAAGATTTAGGGAAATATGCATGGCATTATTTGCAGTCATTGGGCTGGGCAGCTTCGGTGCAACAGTAGCGACTCAACTGATCAGCCTGAAACATGATGTGATTGGAATCGATCTCGATAAAAAATATGTGGAAAATATTTCCGATCAGCTTACCCATGCGGTGATTGCCGATGCAACCGATGAGCATGTCCTGGATGAACTGGATATCCAGCGCTGTGAAGCAGTCGTAGTCGCGATTGGTGAAGATATTGAAGCCAGCATTCTGTGTGTACTGCATCTAAAAAATATGGGTGTAAAGAAAATTTGGGCCAAAGCCAAATCCAAAGCCCACCATATGATTTTGACTCATCTGAATGTCGAAAAAATTATTCACCCAGAAGAAGATATGGGCGTTCGTGTGGCACAATCACTCAGCTACCCGATGGTTAGCCGTTATATGTCACTTGAAGATGATCATTATATTGTCAAGATCGAGATTCATGCCGATCATCATGACACTCCCTTACACCAGTTAATGAGTCAGGTTCCCGAAATTAAAGTTCTTTTACATAAACGCGGCACTGAAATACAACATATCGTGGATCTTGAGCTGCTACTTAAGGAAGGTGACATTCTGGTGGTCGAAGGATTACTAGAGCCTCTACGCCGTTTGTCCAAGCATTTTAAGGCCATATGAAAAGCTCAAATTTAAACCAGAACAGGATTGTCAATCTCAGTCCACCGAGTCTGCTGGCCTTAGGTTTTCTCGGACTGATTTTTATTGGTTCTTTATTACTGATGCTGCCCTTTGCGCATCAAACTGAAATCAGCTGGTTAGAAGCGATTTTTACAGCAACTTCTGCAGTGACAATTACCGGGCTATCTGTGGTCAATGTTGGTGAAGCTTATACACCCTTTGGGCAGGTCGTGATTATGTTCCTGCTGCAATGTGGTGGCCTCGGTTTTATGACCTTTGCCATACTCGCTTTTATGAGTCTGTCACCTAAACTTGGTTTAAGACAGCAAGTGATGGCACAGGAATCTATTGGCCAGACCAGTTTGAAGAAAGTCAGTTTTACCATTAAAGCGGTATTCCTATATTCCCTGTTTTTCGAAGCCATTGGCACCCTAATTTTAACCATGGCGTGGCTGGAAGATTATCCTTTTGGTGAAGCACTGTTTTATGCGGCTTTTTATAGTGTTTCTGCGTTTAATAATGGCGGATTTTCCCTTTTCCCCAATAGCTTGATGAGCTTTTCCGGCCAGTATTTCGTGACCTTTACGATCAGCATGCTGTATATCATTGGCGGGATCGGTTTTCTGGTTCTGATGGATGTAAAACAGAATAAAAGCTGGCGCAAGCTTAGCCCGAATAGCAAGCTGATTCTAACGACGATTATGGGCCTTAACCTGAGTGCTTTTATTGTACTCTGGCTATTAGAAGCCTCTAATCCACAGACTTTAGCGCTGATGAGTGTAGGTGATCAGGCACTCAATGCCTGGTTCCATGCCACTGTTCCCCGCTCTTCGGGTTTTTATAGTCTGCCCATGGACCAGATGAGCGATGCCTCAAGTCTAGTCACCATTTTTTTAATGTTTATTGGTGGCGGTTCCTTAAGTACGGCGGGCGGAATTAAAGTTGGTACCTTTATTATTGTGGTGATCAGCGTAATCAGTTTTCTACGCCGTGAAGATGAAATCCGCTTGTTCAATCATTCTATTTCTGAGAAAACTACTTTTAAAGCCTTAGCGGTTGTGTGTATTACTGCAGGTCTGGTCATGACCGGTTTTATGAGTTTACTCATTCTAGAACCCGATCATGATTTTTTAGATTTGCTGTTTGAGGCGGTTTCTGCCGCCTGTACAGTTGGATTAACACGTGGTGTCACTGGAGAATTGCAGCCAGCGAGTTTAATCATTCTGATGCTGATGATGTATGCGGGTCGTCTAGGACCTTTGACCCTTGCCTATTTAATTGCAACACCGAAGAAAAGCCGTCTTAAACATCCGCCTTCAGAAATTCAGATTGGTTAAGATTTAAATGAATAGGTATAAGCAAAAAAACCACGCCTAAGCGTGGTTTTTTACATGAAACAGATTAGTACCAATTCATTAAGGATACACCCAAGCCCACATAGGTCGCACGGTGATTATAATCAATCAGACTTTCACCATAACCATCAAAGAGCTGGAATTGACCGCGTAGACGCCCACTGATCGGAAATGACCAGTCAAACTGGACTGCACCACGGTTATCATCTCCACCTTTTAGCGTATGACGCAACATCAGGGAAAAATCGTGGGCATTATGACGATAAAATGCAGTTAAATCCCCACGCCCGATATAGTTTTTAATCTCGGGATTATTGTCATCAGCCCGGTCTTCTTCAATACGATACCAAGGGCGCAGCATCATGGCGAAGTTGTCTTTTTCAAAACCGAGATTCAGCATTACCCGGTTCCAGCTACGAGATAATGGATCGGAACGGCCATTAGACTGGTGATTAAGCGTCAATCCCAGCATACGCCAGTTCAAACCAAACAGATCATAATTGGTACGGAAGATCAGGCTGGCTTCGGGCTCATAATTGGTTTCACGAAATGGTCGGGACTCTTCCGAGTTATACACCTGCCAACGTGAAGACTGGGTATAGCCCAGCCAGAGATCACCGTTATCACCCAGAATATTTTCAACCGCCTTGGTTTTTAAAGATAACTGGAATTTCCCTTCAATCGAGGTCAAATTCTGGTCTTCTTTAACCGTGTTATTTGGGTTTTCGCTTTGCGGAAACTCGTTTTTCTTGGAAGTCCAGAATCCTGGCATCAGATAAATCGGCTGATAGGAACGGATATTCCAGGTACCCAGTTTACTTTCTGGCGACAATTCCCAACGGCTATCCAGCAAGGATAAAGCCGGAGTCAGCTTTGATCCTTCAGAAGCATAGATATTGGAAACGGTCTGTTCAATTTTCGCTTTGAGGTTGTCGGGTTCGGGCGCAATTTCTATGGCTGCACGCCGTTCAGAAACAATATCAGGCTTACTATCGGCCGGTATTTTAAATACCGCATCATAACAGGCCAAGCGTTCTGAATTGGTTTCAACCGCAGAGCAAGCCTCAGCCGTTGCCGGCATCGGACTACTCGCTACAGTTTTATCTTCCGCATTAACTTGCGTCCCAACTGCACAGCCAAGCAAAACGCCTAGCTGCAAAGTTGAGCGCTTAATAGAATTAAGCGCCATCCTCTATCCTCATTGTTTTTATTTATTGAACTTGCTGAATTGTAAAGCCGAGTTGTTCTAAAGTTTCTCGTTTGGCAAATGGCGCAACCACCGCTTTTGAAGCTTGCTGTTCAACCAGATAAGTCTGTGCGACACGTTCCAAATCATCTAAAGTGACATGCAACAAACGTTCCCGAAGCTGTTTATGGAATGCTGGCGTACGTTGATGCAGGTAGGCATAACAGGCTGTAATCGCTTCACCTGCTGGTGACCCCGGTTTGTCCATACTGGCAATTAAACCCAAGATGGCTTCTTCCAGCTGATGCGGTTGTTGAGGTGCGTTAAGCAACCATTGGATACTTGCATCAAAGTCCTGGAAAGTCTCTGCTAAGCGTGGATCGCGATAACTATAGAAGCGGAAAGAACATGCATTTCCGTCATAGCTTGCGCCACCACCATAAGCACCGCCTTTTTCACGGATTGCGCTATGCAGATAACCATTACGCAAGTAGCCTGCCAATACCATCAAGGCAGCAGCATCAGGATGTGAAACTTCTACCGCAGGATAAGCTGCTGCACAGAACTGCACATTAGTCTGAATCAACCAGGCTTCATCATTGCTATGATTAACTTTTTCAACCTGAGTCAATTCTGCAGGTGCAGTATTCACTTCCAGTTTGTCCCACACGTTTTGAATTTCTTCAATCAGACGCTCAGACTGCTGTTCTTCACACACCAACAGGAATTGTTTTGGCGCTTGTAGCAAGACTGCATGAATGCGTTTTAATTCCTCAATCATGGCGTCATAAGCTGCTGGATCTTTTTCAGCGTGATTGACCAAGTTAATCAGCCAGTTCAAGGCACCCAGACCGGTATTATGATAATCACGCAAGGCTAGAGCACTATGCTGACGTGATGCTACTTGCATCGCATAGCTATGACCAGAACCGGAAATACGCGACTGCCAGCGAGTTTTACGCTGTTGTAATAACTCAATAATACGGCCTTTTTCATCAAAGCGTAGCTGCTCGAAACCGATTTTTAACAGACGGATCGCATCCAGATGGCTAGCCAAAGATTTAGTCGTTAAAGTTAGCCACGCACTGATCTTGTTTTTGTCATCCACTTTAGAACGCAATGAAGCGCCCATGCCCAGACCACCACTGACTGCTGTTTGCAGTTGCTGGAATTGCAGGTAATCATATTCACCCGCACCAACTTCACCCATTAAAATAGACAACAGGTTGAAATACGGTGATTGCACCACTTCATCTGGAATTTTCACCAACACCTGTTGGTAATAAATCCCATTGGTACCTGCATGATAAAGATTCAACGGCGTATCTACGCGGTTACAGATAATCTCACGCAACTGGCCTTGAACAATCTGCAATTCCGCAGGCACATCTTCCAGACCCACCTTAGGTAACAGATTCAAATCATCTGGAGTATCTTGGCGGATATTTAACGCTTCAGTTTGAGCATTGATCTCTGCTTTTTGCTCTTCAGTTAAAGCTTTACCAATTTCAGCCAGACGTGCTTTTTCTTCTTCCGCTTCTTTGGCAGATTTAGTTGCATCTGGAACTAAAGTCAGTTGAACACGGTGCGGGTTATCTAAAAGATGATCTTTAATCAGATTCGACAGCCACATTGGATCTTGCAACTCTTCTTTTACTGAAGCAATTGCAGAGTCCACATCCCAGACTTCAACTGGATCACGATGGTGAATTGCACTGCTTAAGCCGCTTAAAATCAGGCTTAGACCATACGGTGTACCATCACCATTGATTTCACGCTGATGCAATTCGATCTGATGTAGGATCGCATCTACTGCCTGTTGATCAACAGGTTTAGAGGCAACTTCTTCCAGAACTTTGAAAACTCCGTTTTTGAATTCTTCAGCATGTTCAGGGTTTGAACCTTGAACCGCGCAGTAGAAGGTCATTTCAAAGTTGGAATCATCTACGCCCATGAATGGGCCAGTTGACTGTGCATAACCACAGGTTTCCAAGTAATGACGTAAGGGAGATGCTGAATCTTCCAGCAAAATCCCTTCTACGAGACGCAAGCCTAAACGTAACTTGATATCACTCGCTTCTGGCAATAACCATGACAATACGTGATAAGTCTTGTCCTTCAGATCTTCCCCATCAACTGCATAGGTTTCTGTCACATTGAGTGGCGCAGTTAAACGGGTTTCTGGTATTGAATAAAGTGTTTCACCTTTTTCAAATTTAGACAGCGCCAGATTTTCAAACTGTTCCTGTAACTCAGCAGCAGATTTATTACCAAAGGTCATAAATACAGCATTACTTGGGTGATAATGCGTTTTATAGAAGTTCACCAGCTCTTCATAAGTCAGGTCTGGAATATCTTTAGGATCGCCGCCTGAGTTGTAGTGATAAGTGGTGTCCGGGAATAAGTGATGTGCCAAAGTATGATAAAGCTGATCTGAAGGTGAGCTCATTGCCCCTTTCATTTCATTAAATACCACACCTTTATATACCGGTTCTCCATTTTCCAGTTCAATACGGATGCCTTCCTGAGCAAAATCCAACGGATTCAGGTTCGCAGCGAAAGCCGCATCCATATACACTTCTAATAAGTTCTGGAAGTCTTTATCATTTTGAGTTGCGAATGGATAAGCCGTCCAGTCTGCCGCTGTAAAGGCATTCATAAAAGTATTAAGCGAACGGCGAATCATCAAGAAGAACGGATCACGTACCGGGAATTTTTCTGAGCCGCACAGTGCGGTATGTTCCAGAATGTGCGCTTCACCTTTTGAATCCATTGGCTGGGTGCGAAACGCAACCAGAAAAACATTTTCATCGTGATTGGTCGCCAGATGATAATGGGTGGCGCCAGTCACTTTATGCTTATATTCAGACACTAAAATGTCTAAAGCTTCAACATGTTGTTGACGTACCAACTGAAACGCAGGATGTACAGTTTGAGAAATGGTTTCAGTGACATCTACAGTCATGCGATCTCCTAATGCTTAAATTAAAAAATTATTATTCGCATTATAGCTGTAGTTGTTTGAATTATTCACGCAGAAAACCGAGGATTTTGATCGAATTAAGTAAACCTGATCATCTGATTTTTAAATGATCAGGTTTGGCAATGATCTCTAGATCATATACTTGAAATAGTTATAACTCGGGTGGTTTTCAACAAAGACATAGTTCTGTTTTTGATAGAAACTGGCGGCCAGTTTGGTATCGGTCTGTAAACAAAGTGCTGAATAAAATGGTCGTGCCAACTGCTCCAGATAAGCTAGAAGCTGCTTACCTACACCATGTTGACGATATTTTGGATGCACATAGAAGCGACGTACCCGGCCAATTCTTTCTTCAATGCCGTTATCGCCCCATTGCTGGTTTAAGCCGCCACAGGCAATCAGTTTATTGCCATCATAGGCACAGGCCAGAAATTCATTATTTTGACTGAAACAGTTTTTTCCAGTGCGGTATTCTTCAATTAACTTATCAATCAGGTCATAACCTTCTTTACGCGCCAGTGTCGCTAAAGTGTCAATCTGATCAGGGAGCTGCTCGGCTGTTACAATCTTAATATCCATATACCCACACTGTTTTAGATGATTGTTCAAATGTCGCACCAGTATAACTGCTTGGTACTCTAATCTTATAAATAAAATCCAACCTTTAAATCAATGGCTGCACTCGCTACCGTTTAAAAATAAATCAATTCTTAGACCAAAGATTCAAGCTGAATAAGTTACAGTATTTTTTAAAGTATTCTGAAAATGTTTCAGTGAACTACAGCAAACCCGAGCAATCGTGTAAACTTAGCACTTTCATTTTTAATGTGATATTTGGATATGTCTACTGTTGACCTTTTTGCGATTGGCAATGCGCTGATTGACCAGGAATTTAAAGTTTCTGATGAGTTTTTAACTGCACATCACTTGCAAAAAGGCACCATGCAACTTGCGGATGGTGAAGCTCAGGCTACTCTGTATCAAAACTTAAAAGCAACTCAAACTTATAAAGGTCAGGCTTCAGGCGGTTCAGCAGCCAATACTACAGTTGCATTTGCAGCTTTGGGCGGCTCTGCATTCTATGCCTGCCGTGTCGGTAATGATGATTTGGGTCATATCTATCTGCATGGCTTAAATGAAGCTGGCATTAAAACTACAACCCAATCGATTAGTGAAGGCGTAACAGGTACCTGTATGGTTCTGGTCAGCCCAGATTCTGAACGTACCATGCATACCTATTTAGGTATTACTGCTGAACTCACAGATGAACAGATTGACTTCCAGCCTTTAACAACTGCTAAATGGCTCTATATCGAAGGTTATCTATCCACTTCCGAAACAGCACGTCAGGCCGTAAAACAGGCGCGTGAAATTGCCAAAGCCAATAGGGTTAAAATCGCATTTACCCTTTCTGATCCTGCGATGGTGCAATATGCCCGTGCCGGTCTGGATGAAATGATTGCAGATGGCGTTGATCTCTTGTTCTGCAACCAGCAAGAAGCATTGATGTATACCGAAACAGATACCATCGAAGCAGCTCTGGCTAAACTCAAGGAATTAAGTCAATACGTTGTCATTACAATGTCAGCTGATGGTGCGCTTATTTCCAATAATGGTGAAACCTTTACTGTGCCGGGCCGTGCTGTAACTGCAGTGGATGCCAATGGGGCTGGCGATGCTTTCGCGGGTGCTTTTTTATATGCACTTAATGCGGGTCTTGGCTTAAAAACAGCAGCAGAACTGGCAATTTTGGTGTCTAGTCAAGTGGTAGCGCAATTTGGGCCACGACTGGCGGTTTCAGAATACACAGCATTATTAAAAGATGTTCTTAAGGAATGTGCTTAATGTTTAAAATTTGCATGACTGACGATATTCCAGAGCGTGAAGCACGCTCTTTTGAACTTCCGAATGGGGATACAATTTTTATTACCCAGCGTGATGGTTCGTTTTATGCTTACCAGAATATTTGTCCACATTTACAGGTAGAACTGGAATTTCTGGAAAACCAGTTTCTGGACCGTGATCAGGAATTTATTGAATGCTCTACTCATGGCGCGCTGTTCGTAGTCGAAAGCGGTGAATGTATTTCTGGACCTTGTCAAGGCCAATCACTTGAAAAAGTTGATATTACCGTGCATTCTGATGGCGGAATTTATCTTTCAGAATAATAGCTAAAACGGATTTTGCCATGCCTGAGTTTTTACTTAACTATAACCTGATGCCATTTCATCTCAGTTTATTGTTCATCATTCTGCTTGGCGTGGCAAAAACAGTTGCCTTCTATTTTAAGCTTAAACCCAGTCAACTCCTGGAACGCATTTCTCCATATGACTTTCAGAATGTTGAATGGCTAAATGTCAAATTTTCCAAAACCCTGATTGTTTTTTTCTTCCTGATGAATTTTAGCTTTTCCGGCTATTTTCTTCAGTTTCTGATCTATTCACAGGAATATCATTTCTTACCTGCCTATTACATCATTCTACCGGCATTGATCATTGCGATTTTCTTTACCGTATTTATGATTCATTGTCTGGATCAGGTTATTCCACCTAAATATAAAAAGAATGATGTAAACCTATTAGGCCGTTTAGCTACAATTTCAAGCGGTAATGCCCGTCCTGGCTTTTCTGCCCAAGCACGAGTTCGGGATGAGTATGGTCAGTTACACTATGTTCAGGTTGAACCTGAATTTGGCGAACTGGAATTTCAGTCTCAGATTATTTTAATCCGTCTTAGAAAATCGCATTATGTGGCCAAGAAGATCTGTAAATCCAACCGACTCTTTAGCTTGAATCTGGAAGAAGCTTAAAGAATTCAATAGAAAAAATCCCGGCTAAAAGTCGGGATTTTTTATTGGATAGATAGATTTATTTTTTAAACAAGCCTGAGACCATATTCAATACATTCTGAATATCATTATTGGCTTCCTGCTTGCTGGTTTGCTCACCTTGTGGTGTCAGTGAATCAATAATCTGCGGCAAGACCTGAGAAATGGCGCTATAGACATCCTGTTTAGGCACATGGGTCTGTTCTGCGACCTGTTCTACTTCCTGGTCATCAAACAGGTTTTGTACCTGCTGCGGATCGACATTGGCATTTTCACCCGGGCCAGTAGAGACCCAGTCATCAACCTGGCTATTTAAACCTTGTCCTTTGAGCTTATCCAATGCTCCTTGCAAACCGCCCTGTTTCTGAATCCAGGCCAAGACCAGTGGCAAGACAGCAATCAATAAAGTCTTTGTTGTTGAACTGCCACCCAGTCCAGAACTTGGTCGAGCGGAAGATTGGCTCCCACCGCCGAGCTGGCTGAGTACAGAACCTAAAATTGCACCTAGGCCATTTTGCTTGTTTTGCTGTTGTGAGTTTTGATGCTGCTGATTTTGATTCTGGTTTTGCTGATTAGCATTATTGATATGACCCAATACTGATCCAAGAATATCTGCCAATCCCCCTTGCTGGGATGAACGCTGCTGGGATTGAGCTTGGTTATTTCCTAAAGCTTGCTTGGCCAGCATTTCTACAATACTACTAAGATTGGTCATAACTCATTCCTGTATACGCCTTCTCTACAGAATAGAGTGTGAGTTCATATTTTCCATGCAGGATTTTGTTAATATTTGCAATACTGATATAAGTCCTTCCTAGCTTTCCAATTTTACCAGCGATATTTATCCCAGTTTTCAGGGTTAGCCCAGAATTTAGAGTTAAACCAGTCTGGCACATGTTTATAAGTTAAAATATTGAATTGCCAGAGTGCAAAATCCGCCCCATGAACCGTCTTGTCAATCAACTGGGTCAGACCTAAAGACCTGAGCAGTTTTTCATCCTGCAAGCGACTCACCACAACCAGACGTTTTGCAAATAAATCACGCATTTTAACCAGAATTTGACTCTTCTGCTGTTCTGACAATGCTAAGGTTTCAGGAGTGTCCAGCATCACTACTGCCAGGTCATAACGCTGTTGAAAAGGCAGATTTAAAACCTCAGATACGTTAAAATAGTGCCATTGAATAGATTGCTGAAACTGAGATTGGGTTAAATCCTGCCCGATACAAATAGCAGTATGAATTGGCTGTTCTTTGGCGAAGTCGTCTAGCATTGAAGTGATGACATTCTGTTCAGCCATGACTGCATCCTTATGATTTAAGTGAGTAATTTTTTATGGAACTTCAGGGCATTTGCCATAAAATGCACGTCGGTCTTACAGACCTTAGTGTAACTGATCAAAATACCCAGCGGGCAAATGTTGAATATAAATTAATATTAGATGGATCAGAAATTAACCTTCCATTCCAGTTAGGTCAGGAAATCGAGATTGAATGGACTGGAAATATCTATTGTGTTTCTTGCGGCAAAAAAACTTCTAAATCATTCTCACAAGGCCACTGTTTTAAATGTTTTAAAACTAAAGCGTCATGTGATATGTGCATCATGAAACCAGAAACCTGCCATTATCATTTAGGCACTTGCCGGGAAGATGAGTTTGCACAGAATGTCTGCTTCCAACCACATATTGTTTATCTGGCCAATTCTAGTGCTTTAAAAGTCGGAATTACCCGGATCAATCAAATGCCGACTCGTTGGCTGGATCAGGGTGCAACTCAAGCCCTTCCTATCATGAAAGTGGGTTCTCGCCGTCTTTCCGGTAAACTGGAAGTGATGTTTGGTACCCAAGTCGCAGATAAAACCGACTGGCGTAAATTACTCAAAGGTGAAGCGAAACCTTTAAATCTGATTGAAGTTCGCGATCAGTTGATTGAAGAATTTGCACCGAAAATCCAAACTATCCGTGAAGAGTTTAATCAGAATTTGCAGTTTAATGAGAATATTGAAGTTTTAGATAAGGAATTACCACGTGAGTTCATCTATCCGATAGAGCAATATCCAGAAAAAATCAAATCTCACAATTTAGATAAAACTCCAGTGATCCGAGGCAAACTACAAGGGATTAAAGGCCAATATCTGATTCTGGATACTGGTGTGATTAATATCCGTAAATATACAGGTTATGAGCTAATTTTTAGAGCGGAATAAAATGACCGGATTTCAGAAGAGAGTTATATGCTCTCTTCTTATTTTGGATATTATTTCTTACTTAAGAAAATAAAAAACCAGCCCGTAGGCTGGTTTTTTAAAAGCGAATCTTATTTGATTTTTGCGTGAGATTTTAAGTAACGCGTATAATCATCAAATTCTTGTTGACCACGAAGCTGTTGATACAATTTCACCAGCTCACTACGTTGCTCTGCACTTAAAACATCGATCGGATTTTTCTTCACTTCAGAAACTGCCACAACCACCAATTCATTTGGCATATTTGCTGTCGTTACTGACCAGTGACCTGCTTTAGGCGCTGGCACGCTAAATGCTGCACGTTGTACATCACGCTTAAGCAGACCTTCTGCGCGTGTATAGATGCCTGCATCTTCAAATACCAGTTTACCTTTCGCAACGGATGCTGCAGGCTTGGTTTTAAACTCATTCAATGCAGTTTGAACTTCAGCTTTGGCCGCAGCAAATGCTTTATCTTGAATCAGTTTCGCTTTTACTGCTGGTTTAGCTTCTGCCAGTGTCTGCTCCCCTGCTGCATGATAATTGCGAACTTTTACCCAAGCCACATCACCATTGGCTAACTGAATGCTTGAAGATGCATTACGGTCGCCATTTTTCACGTCATCGTTAAACAGTTTAACTTTGACAGCCGCATTACTTAGCAATGGATCACGTGTCGCAAGGGTCACACCATTTGCTTTCTGAACCTGAACGCCCTTCACTTCCTGAGCAACAACATCCAGCGAGTCCGCACTTACGACCATGTCATTCAGACTGTTTACCGTATCAGAGAATGCATTAGATTTTTTCGCTGTCAATACTTCTTCAGATAAACGTGCTTTTTGAGATTCAAACGATGGAACTGCTACATCAGGCAGTTGGACTGAAATAATATGGTAGCCATAATCCGTTTTAACAGGCGCTGAAACTTGACCAGATTTTAAAGATGCAACAGTCTGATCAAATGTAGTACCGAACACGCCTTTTTCATAGACAGCGATAGCACCACCTTTAGATTTAGATTCAGGATCTTCAGAGTATTGAGCTGCTGCTTGTGCAAAAGTGGTACCAGCTTTGATTTTAGCTGCAATTTCGTTTGCCAGTTTTTTGGCTTCAGCATCGCTACGGCTATCTGCAGTCACTAGAATATGTTTAACCTCTGGTTTCACATTCTGCTTCTGGTCAGCCACAAATTTATTATAAGCTTCCTGCAATTCTGCATCAGTGACGGCTACATTGGCAGTATCAATATTGCTCGGCTTGATCACCACATAATCCACATCAACGCTAGTCGGTTGCTTGAACTGGGATTTGTGCTTTTCATAATATGCTGCAATATCAGCTTCTGATACTTTTACTGCTTTTTTATAGCTGTCCAGATTCACGCTAGCGATATGAATATGACGCTGTTCAGTTTGCAGATCTGCAATTTGCTGCATCTCAACCGGACTGACCAGTGGATAATCCATAAAAGTAGAAGACAGCATTTTCAGTGCATGATCTTTACGTAAACTTTCTACTAAAGCATTGTTAGTCATGCCGATTGATTTCAGGTAATTTTCATATAAAGCATTAGAAAATTTGCCATTCTCCTGGAAAGAAGGTTGCTGAGAAATCATTTGTGCAATTTGTTGGTCACTCAGGCTAATCCCGAGTTTTTCAGCCTGTTGCAAGAGCAATGTACGCGCAACCAGGGTATCCATCGCTTTTTGATCGATGAAGCTTTGATTTAATAAGGTTTCATCACCATTGGCATAACTTAAGTATTGTTGTTTGAATGATTTTGTCAGTGACTCTAATTCTTGTTTAGAGATATCAGTTCCATTGACTGATTTTGCTGCATCAGAATTCCCGCCGCTAAAATATCCTTCAATACCTACAAGCGCTAAAGGGGTTAAAAACAGAACGAGCAAGACCTTGCCCAACCAACCCTTAATAACTTTACGAAAAGATTCCATAAGTATTCCAATATTTTATTTGCAGAGGATTTTAACCGAAAAAACCCATTGAATGAATGTGTTAATCAAAACAATTAAATCTATCAATAAAAAACGCGCCAAAGAAGGCGCGTTTTAGGATTGAAGCAGCTTAAGCAACAGCGTCTTTTAAGCCTTTACCTGCTTTGAAGCTAGGTACTTTGCTTGCTTTAATTTCAAGAGTAGCACCAGTTTGTGGATTACGGCCAGTACGTGCAGCACGCTCTTTAACGCCGAAAGTACCGAAACCAACTAGAGTTACTGTATCACCCGCTTTTAAAGCTTCAGTAACAGAAGCAATTGTAGCATCTAAAGCTTTACCTGCGTCAGCCTTAGATAATCCCCCTTTCTCTGCAATTGCATCAATTAATTCTGATTTATTCATGAAAACTACGTCCTCTTAATATCGTTTATTTAAGGTCCAAGAATTTGTTTAAACTACCATAACGCCTTTATAGCAATGCTTTAGGTATAAACGCAATACTTATAAACCTCTTTTTTTTCAAAATATATGCGAAAAAAACATTGAATTATGAAGAAAATCATTTTGTGTGTATTTTTTCCGATAATTCTTTCTGTATTTTTTCTTGCTGCAAGGTCAATTCATCAACCTTGGCATGCAACTGAAGAATTAAACGCTCCAGATGTTGTACATCCTTCAGTGTGACTAATCCTATACGATTCAAGGAATGATGAACAGAGTTGTCGATCAGTTTTTCAACCTTATCTTTGGTATCTGTCACAGATTCGCGTGCTTTTTCGGAGACTTTTTCCACAGTTTGATCTGCAATATCGACTGTTTTGGATTCTAGCTCTTCTCCGACCTTGACCAGCGAGTCAAACAGTTTATTGCCTTCTTCCTCTGCCCGGGAAAATGCCCCAAGGCCAGCCAACCAGATCTGCTTGGTATATTTACGAAAATCCAGCATTGAACGTCGCTCTGAAGCAGACTTTGACTTACTCTTCACTGGTTTTTCAATCAATTCCTGATCTGTATCTTGTGTCGTTTTTGTTTTATCCATGTACACGACTCCTGCTTATTTTCTATGCAAATATCATAAAATTATCTACAAAATCACCGCATAATAGCAAATTAAGGGCTTGATAGATTTGCTAAACTGTTCTACAAAGCACTTTATTTCAAGTCTAATTTGATTTAACCCTGAAATCTTTTACTCAGCAGGATGCTTTTTCATTTTAATTTTCAGGTAAGGATTGGTTTTATATATGAGTGAATCGCAACAAAGTCAAAATCAACCACATTTGTTGCTTACGATGACTTTAATCGTTTTAGAAACAATATTCACGTTCATTCTCAAACATGACCGTGTTGTTGCTCTTCAGGCGAAGAAGTTTGTAGATGAGAATATTACAATAAAAATCAATAGTTATATTCCATATTTTGATTTCTATGTTCAGTTTACCAAAGACGGGCTGTTATTTGACTATAAAGCACCAGGCAGAGTTATTGATCTGGATGTTCGCACTACTTTAATGGATCTGATTAAGATCTTTATCTTTGGCAATCGCAGAAGCATTCGTGCAATGCGAATTGACGGTAATCAGGTTTTAAAAGACGAGTTCCGTGATTTACTGACTTTATTTGCCTTACCTAAAGTATTGTCCGACTGGAAACACTGGTTATCTGAACCACCGGCAGATGAGACCGATATTGTTTCATCAAGAAAACGTATTGCGCCTTTATTAAAGAAAATTGAAGATCAGCGTTCTAAAATTAATAGCCTGCAAGTTGAAGTTAAACAGTATCGCAACCGCATTAAACGTATGGAACGCCGTCAAAAGCGGATCAATATGGTCTTTAGTATAATCACAGTACTTTTGATTGCGTTATTAGTGTATAATTGGATCAGCGCGTAATTCTTTCATTTTCAGAAAATTAAATACGCTCGCCATTCACAAAAATAACTTGACTAATTTAGTCGGGATTCATAAAATCTACACATCTAGTCTAACCATGTGTATCGAATCATGCGCCTAACCACTCGCGGTCGCTACGCAGTGACTGCTCTACTTGATTTAGCTTTGCAGCCATCTGAACAAACGATCACGCTTGCTGAAATTGCAGCACGTCAAACTATTTCTGTTGCCTATCTCGAGCAGTTATTTGCGAAACTAAAACGTCATGGTCTAGTTTCGAGTGTTCGCGGTGCCAATGGTGGATATCATTTAGCACGCAGCGCAGATGAAATTACTGTGTTAGCAATTATTGAAGCTGTAAACGAAACAGTTGATGCGACTCGCTGTGACCATAAAGGCAACTGCCAAAATGGCGCGATGTGCTTGACTCATGATTTATGGCAAGAACTCTCCCACCACATTGCCGATTATCTCGCAAAAATCACCCTTGCTGACCTTGTAGCCCGTGACAACGTACAAACCGTGTCATTACGCCAAAATTCAGCAAACATTGATTCAGCCCTTTTATCGGTTACAGGTATTTGACATGAAACGTCCGATTTATCTTGACTATGCAGCAACAACTCCGGTAGATCCTCAAGTTGCAGAACGTATGATGGAATGCTTAACTTTCGAAGGCACCTTCGGTAATGCAGCATCTCGTTCACATGCTTATGGCTGGCAAGCGGAAGAAAAAGTTGAATACGCCCGTGAACAAGTGGCGAATTTAGTAAAAGCTGATCCGCGTGAAATCGTATGGACTTCAGGTGCAACTGAATCTGACAACCTTGCATTGAAAGGTGTGGCTCAGTTCTATGCATCTAAAGGCAAACACATCATCACTTCTAAAATTGAACATAAAGCAATTTTGGATACTTGTCGTGAGCTAGAGTCTGAAGGTTTTGAGATTACTTATCTTGAGCCGCAACCAAAAACTGGCTTAATTACCCCAGAAATGGTTGAAGCAGCGATTCGTCCGGATACCATTCTTGTTTCCCTGATGATGGTAAACAACGAAATCGGTACGACAACTGATGTTGCTGCGATTGGTGAAATCACCCGCGCGAAAAAGATTTTCTTCCACGTTGATGCTGCACAGGCTGCGGGTAAAGTTGAAATCGATCTTTCTCAATTGAAAGTCGATTTGATGAGCTTCTCTGCACATAAAATCTATGGTCCTAAAGGTATTGGTGCCCTGTTCGTACGTCGTTCACCACGTGTACGTCTAAAAGCACAAATGCATGGTGGCGGTCATGAACGTGGTATGCGTTCTGGTACTCTTGCAACTCACCAGATCGTTGGTATGGGTGAAGCATTTGAACTTGCAGGCAAAAATTTACAGTCTGAACAAGCTCGTTTACGTGTCCTTCGTGACAAGCTTTGGAATGGCTTACAAGGTCTTGAACAGGTATTCCTGAACGGTCACCCAACTCAAAACGTTGCAAACTACTTAAACGTAAGTTTCAATTTTGTTGAAGGTGAATCATTGATGATGGCACTGAAAGATGCAGCCGTATCTTCAGGTTCAGCATGTACATCTGCAACACTTGAACCATCTTATGTACTTCGTGCATTAGGTCTTTCTGATGAGCTTGCACACAGTTCGATCCGCTTCAGCTTTGGTAAGTACACCACTGAAGAAGATATCGATCACGTTTTAAATATCACTAAAGCTGCTGTTGAGAAATTACGTGAACTTTCTCCGCTTTGGGATATGTACAAAGAAGGTATCGACCTTTCTACAGTTGAATGGGCTGAGCACTAATTTTTGACTCTGAGATAGTTGTATTTACACTGCTATCTCATTGATAAAAAATTTTTAATCCCCATATTTATATTAAGGCTGACCCCGAGTTTTGGAGAAGCAACATGGCTTATAGCGAAAAAGTAATTGATCATTACGAAAACCCACGTAACGTTGGTGTTTTAGACAAAAATGCAGAAAACGTTGGTACTGGTATGGTCGGTGCACCTGCTTGTGGTGACGTAATGCGTTTACAGATCCAGGTAAATGATGAAGGCGTGATTGAAGAAGCACGTTTTAAAACTTATGGTTGCGGTTCTGCAATTGCATCCAGTTCATTAGTGACTGAATGGTTAAAAGGTAAAACCTTAGACCAAGCACAAGCAATCAAAAACATTGATATCGCAAATGAATTGGCTCTTCCACCAGTAAAAGTGCACTGCTCTGTACTGGCTGAAGATGCAATTAAAGCGGCTGTTGAAGACTACCGCAACAAGAAGTCTAAAGCTTAATCATTCGTTTTTTGAAGAAAGATTCACGGAGTTTTCATGATCCACTTAACTGAAAATGCAGCAACTCATATCAGCAATTACCTCAAAAGTCGCGGTAAGGGTGAAGGCATTCGTGTTGGTGTGAAAACTTCAGGCTGTTCTGGTCTTGCTTATGTTCTTGAGTTTGTCGACGAAGTCGATACTCATGACCAGGTCTTTGAACAGTTTGGTGTTAAAGTTTTCGTAGATCCAAAAAGTCTGGTGTATCTCGAAGGTCTAGAAATGGACTACGTAAAAAACGGCTTGAACGAAGGCTTCGAATTTAACAATCCAAATAAAAAAGGCGAATGTGGTTGTGGTGAGTCATTCACTGTCTGATTGCAGCAATAATTCTCTTTTTTCAGCATTAAAACAGTGTGAAATACACTGTTTTAATTGCATTTAGGCAGTTATTTTAATTGTCATCAAGCTTAATCATTTTTGCATATTAATCGCGGACTCTATCTCCCATGAATCATTTTGAGTTGTTCAATCTTCCTGTAGCACTCGATATTGATTTAGCCACTTTAAAAGCAGAGTTTTTAAAGTTGCAGCAACAATATCACCCCGATAAAGCTGAAGATAAAGATCAGGCTTTGATTAAATCAAGCGAGATCAACCAGGCATTCAAGGCTTTGTCAGCGGTTGATAGCCGTGCAGCTTATTTACTGTCTTTAAAAAAACAAGACTATCATCTGGATCAGTCTATTAGCGATTTTGAATTTCTTCAGGATGCGCTGGAAATTCGCGAACAATTAGATGAAGCCTCATCGGCTGAAGATCTTTCCTCTCTGAAAGTTGAAGTTCAGCAATGGATTGATGGTCTGGTTCGTGAGTTCAAAATCGACTATGAAGATGAAGACTGGAGTGAAGCTCGCGATACCGTGCGTAAACTGCGTTTCTTTGTTAAAGTCATGGCAGACATCGACAAAGCGGAAGACCGTTTCCTAGATGATGACAGCTTTGATCTTGATGATGAATTTTAATTTTTCTATTTAATTTTAACGTGCAAAGGATGTAACACTATGGCTCTCTTGCAGATTGCAGAACCAGGTCAATCAAGTGCACCACATGAACACCGCATTGCGATTGGTATCGATTTAGGCACCACCCACTCTTTGGTTGCCACGGTTCTTTCAGGTCAAGCCAAAGTACTCAAAGATGAACAAGGTCGTGTGTTACTTCCTTCTATCGTTCATTATGCAGCACAAAGCACTGAATATGGCGATGACGCCAAACCTTTTATTACCACCGATCCTAAAAATACGATTGTATCCGTAAAACGTTTTATGGGTCGCTCCCAAGCAGATATTAAATTCCAGCATCCTTATGCCTTGGTGGGCGAAGCGAATGAAATGCCGGCATTTGAAACTGCGCAAGGACGTAAAACGCCAGTTGAGATTTCTGCGGAAATTTTAAAGCAGCTTAAAGAACGTGCTGAAGCCAGCTTAAAAAATGAGATTAATGGTGCCGTGATTACGGTTCCTGCATACTTTGATGAAGCACAACGCCAGGCAACACGTGATGCCGCGCAACTGGCCGGTTTAAACGTTCTGCGTTTATTGAATGAACCAACGGCTGCTGCGGTAGCTTATGGACTGGATCAGGAAACTAACTTGAGCACAGATCGCAACTATGTGATCTATGACTTGGGCGGCGGTACCTTTGACGTTTCAATTCTGCGTTTCTCTCAAGGTGTGTTCGAAGTATTAGCGACTGGCGGCCATACTGCTCTGGGTGGTGACGATCTGGATCGCCTGATTCTAAAATGGGCTAAAAAACAGCTTAATATCGAAACCCTAGATGATGCTGAATATGCGCATTTCATTACTGCTGCGCGTAAAGCTAAAGAAGCATTATCTAATGCTGACTCAGTTGAATTAAAGCTGCTTGACCAAAGCCTGACTTTAGATCGTCCGACTTTTGAAGAAATCATCAAGGTTGCTTTGGATAAAACCATCAGCGTATGCAAGCGTGTCATGCGTGATGCCAAGCTGGAACTTGATGATATTCAGAATGTGGTGCTTGTAGGTGGTTCTACCCGCTCGTATGCCGTGCAAAAAGCAGTACGTGATGTATTTAACCAAGAACCTCTGTGCACCATTAACCCGGATGAAGTAGTTGCGATTGGTGCGTCAATTACAGCGAATCAGCTCATTGGCAACAGCAAAGATGGATCATTATTATTAGATGTGACTCCACTTTCTCTTGGTCTGGAAACTATGGGCGGTCTGGTTGAACGTCTGATTTCACGCAATACCGCAATTCCAGTTGCACGTCGCCAGGAATTTACAACGTATCAGGATGGCCAAACCGCTATGCTGATTCATGTGGTACAAGGTGAACGTGATCTGGTAGAACATTGCCGTAGCTTAGGCCGTTTTGTCCTGCATGGTATTCCACCAATGACCGCAGGTCAGGCACGCATTGAAGTGACTTTCCAAGTGGATGCGGATGGCTTATTAACCGTTTCTGCCAAAGAAATGACTTCAGGTGTGACTGCACAAATTGATATCAAACCATCTTACGGTCTGTCGAGTGAAGATACTGAACGTCTGCTGTTAGAAGGTTATCAGTTTGCTGAAGAAGATAAGAATCTTCGTCATTTGCAGGAAACCAAGGTGGAAGCACAACGTGAACTTGAAGCACTGGTTCAGGCATTGAAAGTAGATGCTCAATTGATGAATGAACAGCAATTGGCAGAACTGACTGCTGCGCAAGCACGACTTGAGTCCGAGCTACAAGGCACAGATATCAAAGCCATTGAATCTGCAGTAGAACAGCTTAAAATACATAGTGATGCATTTGCTGCTCTGCGCATGAATCAACATATTGATGCTGCCCTTAAAGGCACTAAACTCGACGATTGGTCAAACTCAAACTAATTTAAGGTAAAGACTATGCCACGTATTAAAGTTCTTCCACATGCGCAAATTTGCCCTGAAGGCGCTGAGTTTGAAGTTGAACAAGATGCCAATCTATGTGAAAGCATGCTGAAAAACGGAATCAAGATTGAACATGCGTGTGATATGTCATGTGCATGTACCACTTGCCACGTAATTGTTCGTCGCGGTTTCGACAGCCTTGAAGAAATGAATGATGTCGAAGCTGATCTGCTCGATCGTGCTTGGGGTTTAGAGCCTGATTCCCGTCTGTCTTGCCAAGTGAAGATTGTGGATGAAGATCTGGAAGTTGAAATTCCAAAATATACCATCAACCATGCTTCAGAAAATCACTAAGATTCTGCAATCAAAAAACCACGCTTAGGCGTGGTTTTTTTTATGGTCTTTATCATTTATTTAAATCATAAAAATTAGATGACTTTTGATCGTTCAGCTGCTCGAAATGCTTCTTCAGCAGACAAAGGTTCAATGACTTCATCTTCAAGTTTTAATTTCACAATTCCTTGAGAGTTGGTCAGTTGCTGTTGGGTTTGAATGCGTTTAATCATTTTCTCCAGCACATGCAGCAACTCTGGATAATCATAGTTTTGCACTTCATCCAGATTTAACAGTAAATGGAAACCTTTATATTCATAATCAAACCAGCGCTGATATTCAACTTTCTGGAAGGCATATTTTTCCATCACTTGCCAGGTGCGTACCGGCGCCTTAATCCCTTTCAGGAAAATTGGCTTTTTAGGTGCACATAGATAATCATTTTTGATCAGGTTATGGGTATCTTCAGAAATCAGGATTTCATCAACTTCCGCAGCACTTTGTAAGCGTGCAGCCAGATTGGCATCACGACCAACAATGGTATAGGCCATACGGTGATTGGCACCATAGTTCCCCACGTGACAATAACCGGTCGAAATCCCCATACGGATATGTAATGGCGGATAACCCATTTTAATCCAGCGTTCGCGTAGTAATTTCATTTGCTGACGCATTGAAATCGCCATTTCCAGACAATTTTTAGCATCCTGCTCTACACCATCAGAGTGCGGATCGCCAAAGAAGATCAGGATGGCATCCCCCATGAACTTATCGACCGTTGCTTCATATTTTTTTGCGATTTCAGTCATATGGCTTAAATAGTCATTCAACAGGAAAGCCAAATCATCCGGAATCAGAGTTTCAGAAAGCTCTGTAAATCCCTGAATATCCGAAAAGAAAATCGTGAGTTTTTTACGTTTGTATTCGATCTTAGCTTCAGACTCGCCTTTCATGATGGATTGCCATAACTGCACTGGCGCATAACGGCTGAGCTGGTTAGCAAATTCCATATAACGGTTCATCTGGTCAAAATAATGATTTTTCTTTTGGGTCATATATTGCATACGACCGCTTTGATAGAAATTTCCGACACCAAAATAAGTAATCAAACAGATGAAACCTAGTACGGTGAGTTCGGTACTGGTGGGACTGAAATAGCTGGTAAACCCAAAAATGCCAATGGTAGACAGATAAAAGATCATGGTGCCAATCAGGCCAGCCAGTGACACCATCATGAACGAAATCTTGTTATTAATGGCGGTATATAGCAATGTGACCACTGCCAGTAGAGACAACACCAGATCCAGATGCACAGCTGCAAGTACAACCGATACGATAATCACATCTAGAACAAAGAAGAAATTACGTTTTAAATTATAGTCGTATTTATAAATCATCCACCGGGATAATTTCGGTGTGATCACCAAAACCAGTGCCAGAAATAACGGAACAAAAATCTGGTAATTGGTGTCCGGTTCCGTGTAGTGATAGACGATCAGAACCAGAGACAGCATGATATATCCCATCATCCGATGGAAATATTCAAACTGTTTTGGTTCCTGATGAATCCAGTCGTCTAATTGCACTCAATTACTCTCTTAAAGTCCAAAATCCTGAATGGACCATAAAATGTATGTCAACGCTTAGTCCATACGCCAGTCAAATGGCATATCTCCTTGACCGCGTAAAGCCAGCATCAAGGTTTGACGCATATGTGCCAATACTTCACTGCTATAAGGAACTGCTGGAGTGCCCCATACCGGCTTAGGCCATGCCACATCGTTTTGATAACGAACCACATGATGAAAATGCAGTTGCGGCACCATATTGCCCAAAGCTGCGACATTCATTTTGTCGGCACGGAATACACGCGCTAACTGGCTAGATAACCAGCTTGATTCACGTAAAAACTGCTCTTGGTCAGCTTGGCTCAATTCATATAATTCGGTAATGCCTGGTACACGCGGAACCAGAATCAACCACGGAAATTGCATATCATTCATCAAACGACATGTTGATAAAGGAAAGTCGCCTACAAAAAACGTATCTTGAGCAAGTTGTGGATGCAAACTAAACATATCTTTATAAATGATGCAAAATTAGAATGATGGCTAATACTACCATATACAATTGCGGCTGAGTATTGTAAGCGGGTGCTTTAGGGCAATTTTGTATGAATTGTGAAGGACAAAACGGCAAACTATTAGCTTAAATAATTTCATATGAAAACAAGCTGATATTCACACTATATTTATAAAAATGAAATATAGCGTGAATATTCATATTCTATAAAATCTAAAACTATTAATTTAGCTCTTTTAATAGGCTATCCAGTAAATCGCTGATGAACTGGATTCTTTTTTGATAATCTTCCAGCATCACCATCACTTTTAATCGCTGACCGCCTTCCATCCTGAAATATGTCGGATGTTTCTGCATCATCTGGATAATACTCATGGCTTGAACTGGCGTATCTGGTGCAAATTCGATATGGCCACCCTGCCCACCAATGTCAATTTTAGTGATGCCCAATTGCTCGGCTTTAAGACGTAGCTGATGCACAGCAAATAATTGTTTCACCGGTTGCGGCGGAATGCCAAAACGGTCAATCAGTTCCATACGGATATTATCGAGTTTTTCCTGAGTATCAGTATTACTGATGCGTTTATAGAACAGCAAGCGCTGATGTACATCACCCAGATAATCGTCCGGAATCAGGGCTGGCATATGCAGGTTGATTTCCGCAGTTAAAGACAGTGGTGCATCAAAATTCGGCGTTTTACCTTTTTGAATCGCTTTAGTCGCCTTTTCCAGCATTTCCATATACAGGCTATAGCCGATCGCCTGCATCGAACCACTTTGCTGCTCACCTAGAAGTTCACCTGCACCGCGAATTTCCAGATCTTCGGTGGCCAGCATAAAGCCTGCACCCAAAGTCGAGGCACGTTGAATCGCTTCCAGACGTTTTTCTGCATCACCTTTCAAGGCTTTTAGGGATGGCACTAACAGATAGGCATAAGCCTGGTGATGCGAACGCCCAACCCGGCCACGCAACTGGTGTAACTGTGCAAGACCGAGCTTGTCTGCCCGCTCAATAATAATAGTATTGGCATTAGGTACATCAATCCCGGTCTCGATAATAGTCGAGCACACCAGAACATTGTATTCCTTGTGATAGAACTGCTGCATCACCTGCTCCAGTTCACGCTCACGCATTTGCCCATGGGCCACAATGACACGTGCTTCCGGCACCAGATTCCGGATATTTTCTGCAGCACGGTCAATGGTATCGACTTCATTATGCAGGAAATAGACCTGACCACCACGCAGTAATTCACGCAGAATCGCCTCTCGAATGGTGTCGCTGGTATGTTCCTGCACAAAAGTTTTTACAGCCAGACGGCGTGCTGGTGGTGTTGCAATAATGGACAGATCACGCATACCACTAAAGGCCATATTTAGGGTACGTGGAATTGGCGTTGCTGTTAGGGTCAGCATATCCACATCGGCACGCAAGGCTTTAATACGTTCTTTATCACGCACCCCGAAACGATGTTCTTCATCGACAATCATCAGTCCCAGATTATGGAACTGGACATTTTCCTGTAAAAGCTTATGGGTGCCGATGACAATATCGACTTTGCCATCCGCTAAACCCTCAATCGTTTTGGTATGCGCTTTAGATGAACCGAAACGGGAAAGCACCTCAATCCGAACTGGCCAGTCCGCAAAACGGTCTTTAAAAGATTCATAATGCTGTTGTGCCAGCAAAGTGGTAGGCACTAATACCGCAACCTGACGGTTATTTTGAACTGCGACAAAGGCTGCCCGCATGGCGACTTCAGTTTTACCAAAACCGACATCACCACAGACCAGACGGTCCATTGGTTTTGCCAGTTGCATATCATATAGTGTGGCTTCAATCGCATTGGCCTGATCCGGTGTTTCTTCATAAGCAAAGCCGCTAGCAAACTGCATATACAGACTTTGATCAACCTCAAAACTGATGCCCGGCTTAGATGAACGACGTGCCTGAATATGTAATAACTCGGCTGCGACATCATGAATCTGTTCCAAAGCCTTACGTTTGGCTTTATTCCAGGCATCCGTACCCAGTTTATGTAACGGTGCGAGATCTGGATCGCCACCACTATAGCGGCTGATCAGATGCAGGTTAGTCACCGGCACATAGACTTTAGCGCCTTCAGCATAGTCCAGTTGCAGAAATTCATGGTCCTGATCATCGATACTTAAAGTAATTAAGCCTGCATAACGTCCTACACCATAATCAATGTGTACCACTGGTGCACCAATGCTTAGCTCGGTCAGACTGCGGATCAGGAATTCTTCTGATACTTCCTGCTGACGCTTGCGACGACGTTGGACCACACGATGTTCGTAAAGCTGATTTTCCGAGATCACACTGATCCGATTTGTCAGAACCAGACCACGTTCCAATGGTGCACTGGTAATCGCAATCGCATGCAGAGAATCGACAAAAGCATCAAAGTTTTCTACGGTCGGAATATCGCCCAGACTTGGGCGCAGCGCATCTTTTAAGGTTTCACGACGACCAGCACTTTCAGCAACCAGTAAAACCGGATGATCGGCCGCATCAATATATTTTTTGACTTCGGTAAAGGGCTTTTCACGTTTTGGATCAACAGGCAAGCGTGGTGGTAACTGGGTATCCAGATTAATCACGCCGGCTTTCTCATCAAAAGCTTCTTGTGCCGCAATGATGCGACTAAACTGATTTAGCTGTTCTAAAAGCTGATTGGTCGGACAGAACAGTGCTTCAGGCGGCAGAATCGGCTGATCAATATTATGGCAGCGATCTTCATAACGGCGAGTTACGTCCTGCCAGAACTGTTCTAAACTCTGCTCCAACGCCTTATCTGTAATGACAATGCCATTCTTTGGTAAGTATGAAATTAAGGTACTTTGCCCTTGCATCGCTTCATGACTAAAGAATAAAGGCAGGTAGAACTCAATTCCTGGTGAAGCAATGCCATCCATTACATCCTGATAAATTGGATTTTTCTTTGGATTAGCTGTGGGGAAAAATTCTGCATAACGGTCACGGAAAGTAGCACGACCCTCCTTCAGTGGAAATTCTTGTGCAGGTAATACGGTAAATTGTTCTAGAGTTTGCGTAGTACGTTGCGTTTCCGGATCAAAAAATTTCAGGGTTTCAATTTCATCATCGAACAGGTCAATCCGGATTGGTGCATCCTGACCTGAAGCATATATATCGATAATGCTACCGCGAACTGCAAATTCACCATGGTCATAAACGGTGTCGACCAGATGATAACCAGCCTGAATCAGTTTTTTCTTTTGCTGTTCCAGATCCAGCTTTTGCCCGACTCGAATATCGAAGTGTTCACCCAGCACCCATGAAGTAGGTGCAACACGCTGTGCCAATGTAGAAGCTGCCAGCAACAATACGCCACCTTGGGGCATATTAGATAAAATTGCCAGACGTTCAGAGACGATATCCTGATGCGGTGACAGACGGTCATAAGGCAAAATTTCCCAGTCTGGAAATATGGTCGGTTTAATCCCATAAAATTCCAGTTCACTTTCCAGTTGACCCAAATGCTGGTTATTACGCGCAACAATAACAAATAGACGCGATCGTTGCTGCTTGATAATTTCTTTCAGCAATAATGCAGTAGACGAGCCTTGCAGATTGCCTAACCAGCGTTTCTCGCCTACCTTGAGCTTTGTTAAATTAAGTTGGGAAATTTCTTGTTGGAACATGTATATAGCTTTAAAGTCTAAACAACATGAAGCTTATACTATCACGATGATCTGGTGCTATTTCGTTATTTTTATGCAGTCGTTACAGATTGACTGCATAGGATAAAATCAGCCTATGATTCAGTTATTTTTTATCACGTAAAAAGTTACGATAATAGTCATTCAACTTTTTCACAATTGCTTTGAATTGCAGCAGGTTTTCTTCAGTATTTCCTAATCTTGCATTAAAACGCTGATTGGCAATTTCCAGATCAATTTTTTCATTAATGATCATTGCAGTTGAATATAGCGCTTTTAAATCATCAAAAGTTTTCATGCGTCGGTTAGACAAATATTCCAGTCGCTCACCCAGCTCCTGATTTAAATTAATCCCATCCACAATATAGCCAGTCCCTTCTACATATTGGATATGATTCTCTTCCAGAAAAATCTGAGCCGGATCAGGTTTATTTGATTTAAATAAGTTGCTGATTTTATCAAACATGCTATGCACTCAATTCATTGTGTCATCGATATAGTCTAGATGAAAATGCCCCAAACCCACAGACGGGATTTGAGGCAAATGGTTAAAATCAGCACGAATCTATATTCGGCTCATCCTTAAACTTTCAGGATACCTGTTCCCATTGATTCATCATTGGGACTTCTGAAACCAGATTTTCAAAGGCAAAAATTTCATCCAGCTGAATTTCACTTAACAAACCCAGTTCCAGCACCACTTCGGGTACAGTTTTATTTTCACGAATACATTGCTTGCCAATTTCATCACAAGTGGCATGACCTAAAAGTGGTTCCAGTAAGGTGATAATCCCGATACTGCGCATCACTGCATTTAAACAGTTCTGTTCATTGGCCTGAATCCCGGCAATACATTTTTGTTGTAGGGTCTTCATACCTTGAGTTAATAATTGGATGGATTCATTTAAGGATACTGCAATGACCGGCTCCATAACATTAAGCTGTAATTGCCCTGCTTCTGCTGCCATTGTCACAGTCAGGTCATTACCAATCACACGAAATGCAATCTGATTGACTACTTCTGGAATAACCGGATTGACCTTAGCTGGCATGATAGAAGAACCCGCCTGTAATTCTGGCAAACGGATTTCCGCTAGACCGGTACGCGGGCCAGAACTTAAAAGACGCAAGTCATTACAGATCTTGGATAATTTAACAGCCAGACGTTTCAGGCTGCTTGATAGAATAATAAACACGCCGCAATCGCTGGTCGCTTCGACATAATCTTCCGCGCCTTTTAAAGGTAGGCCAGTAATTTTCGCTAAAGTTTGTACTGCATGTTTGGCATAACCATCTGGAGTATTCACGCCGGTTCCAATGGCGGTCGCACCCAGATTCACTTCCAGCAATAACTGACGCATTTGCTCAATCAGCTTCAGGTCTTCTTTTAATAAGGTTGCGAAAGCACGGAATTCCTGTTCCAGAGTCATTGGGACTGCATCCTGTAACTGGGTACGCCCCATCTTGATCACATATTGAAACTCTGATGACTTGCTATATAAAGTATCAATCAACGATTTTTGTACATGAAGCAGTTCATCCAGACGTGTATAAGTCGCTAGACGTAGTGCCGTGGGATAGACATCATTGGTTGATTGTGAAGTATTCACATGATCATTTGGATGCAGGATATGGTAATCGCCTTTACGATGCCCGAGCAATTCTAGCGCCCGATTTGCAATAACCTCATTCGCATTCATATTGATAGAAGTACCAGCTCCACCCTGATAAGGATCAAGCGGAAATGCCTCCTGCCAGTCCTGAGGTTGATGAATTAATTCATCACAGGCTTGTTGAATAGCACTACTTTGTTGTTCTGATATTTTCTGAAAATGTAAATTCGTTTGTGCTGCTGCTTTTTTAACTTGCGCCAATGCGCGAATAAAGTGTGCTTGCTGACCTACTGCCAGACCTGAGATCTGAAAATTCTCAATCGCACGCAAAGTATGAATACCATAATAGCTGTGCTGGGGAATTTGTTTTTTCCCCAATAAATCCTGTTCAATTCGACTTGATTCTATTTGCAACATATTGTCCATGTCATATTACTCTTAGCAATGATGCACCATTCAGAATGGCATTCATTCACTATGAAGAGAGGCCCTAAAAACAAATAGAAGTGATTTAAGCAGGATTTGAAACAAAATATGTCTAATTCGAGATTGTTGTTATTTTTGTAAAATTGTGTAATTAAAATACAAAAGTTCAATGAATTTAACTGTTTATTAAAATTATTTATTTTTCTTCAAAACCATGTGTAACTTTGTATTTTATAACCCTCTACTAATTCTTCATTTATATGAGAAAATTCTTAATTTACATAAAATATACACAAAAGCTGCTCAACTGTTACAGAGTGTAATTTTTAAACCATGTTTGAATCACTGCCCTGTGAATGCAGTTCAAAAATCATCCCGGATGATGATGTTTAAAATTTAAGGATACTCTGCCTATGAGCTCGCTTAACCCAACACTGATTACTTTTATGTTTTATATCGTCGCCATGATTGGGATCGGTTTATATGCCTATCGTGCGACGTCCAATTTTGATGAATATATTCTGGGTGGGCGAAGTCTGGGCAGTGTAGTGACTGCGCTTTCCGCAGGTGCATCCGACATGAGTGGCTGGCTGCTGATGGGCTTACCCGGAGCCATCTATTTTTCCGGTCTGTCAGAAGTCTGGATTGCGATTGGCCTGATTATTGGCGCCTGGCTGAACTGGTTACTGGTAGCTGGCCGTCTGCGTGCCCATACTGAATTTCAGAACAATGCTCTGACCCTGCCTGATTATTTCACCAGCCGTTTTGCGGATAAGAAACGAATCTTACGCTTACTATCAGCCATTGTGATTCTGGTGTTCTTTGCAATTTACTGTGCTTCCGGTATGGTCGCAGGTGCGCGTCTGTTCGAAAGCCTGTTTGGCTGGGATTACACGACAGCACTTTGGCTCGGTGCAGTGGCCACGATTCTGTATGTGTGTATTGGCGGCTTCCTGGCAATCAGTTGGACCGATACCTTTCAGGCTGGCTTAATGATCTTTGCGTTGCTTATTACACCCATCATTACCTATCTGGCATTGGGTGATAACGCTCAACAGGTGGGCACCCTACTGGAAACTGCCCGTCCACATGCATCCAATATGCTGGAAGGCCTAAGTTTTGTCGCGATTATTTCTAGCTTGGCTTGGGGCTTAGGCTATTTTGGTCAGCCACATATTCTGGTGCGCTTTATGGCGGCAGATTCGGTCAAAACTATTCCTACTGCACGCCGGATCGGCATGACCTGGATGATTCTGTGTCTGGTGGGTGCAATGTCGGCGGGCTATATCGGGATTGCTTATTTTGCAGCAAATCCTGACCTTCCTGCTGCTGCAATCGTCAACCAGAATCCTGAAACCGTGTTTATGGAATTGACCAAAATCCTGTTTAACCCTTGGATTGCAGGCATCATATTAGCGGCAATTCTGGCTGCGATTATGAGTACATTGAGCTGCCAGTTACTGGTCTGCTCGACTACCCTGACTGAAGATTTATATAAGGGTTTCCTACGTAAAAATGCTTCGCAAAAAGAACTGATCTGGGTCGGTCGTGGCATGGTGATTGTGATTGCCTTGATTGCAATTTCATTGGCCATCAATCCAAACAGTAAAGTTCTGGGTCTGGTGGCTTATGCCTGGGCTGGCTTTGGCGCTGCCTTTGGTCCTTTGATCATTTTCTCACTGTTCTGGAAACGTATGACCCTCAACGGCGCGATTGTCGGAATGGTGATGGGCGCCGTGACTGTAATTGCCTGGAAAAATTATATGGGTGATACTAGTCTGTACGAGATCATCCCGGGCTTTATTCTGGCAGCGCTAAGTATCGTGATTGTGAGCCTATTGGATAAAGCGCCAAACCACGATGTCGTCAATCGTTTTGAACTGGCAAAAGCCGAATATCAGAAAGAAATGGCTGAAATGAATAAATAATCTTTCTATTTCAAATTAAAAAGGGACTTCGTGTCCCTTTTGTTTTGTCTGAATTTATACCTTAGCTTTAGCCGGCATTTTCAGCTTGATCTGCTGGGTTTCCTTGATCACTTCCATTACTGGATAACTACGGGTTTCTTTTACCCCCGGTAATTGCCACAAAATATCACCGGAGATTTTTCGGAATTCATCCATATTGGCACAGCGGATTTTCACCACAAAATCAAAACCGCCACTAATCATATGACATTCCACGATATCGGGAATATGCTGTACCGCCTCGGAAAATTCTTCCAACACATTCGGTGTGGTTTTATCCAGCAGAATTTCGACAAAGACCACAAAACCGTTATTCAGCATAATTGGATTAAGTCGCGCTTCATAACCGAGAATAAATCCCTCCTTAGTCAGTTTTTGTACACGCGCCAGTACCGCAGTTGGTGAAAGATTCACCATCTCTGCCAGTTTAATATTGGAAATTTTCGATTCAGACTGCAGCAAATCAAGGATGCGAATATCTATTCGGTCAAGGCTTAAATATGGGCTATTCATTAGAATTATTCTCTAAAAATGATACAAACTATAGTGAGATATTCGTCAATTATTTTGGGATTATAGATTAAAACTCATTCAACTCAAAGAACCGATTGACGCAGTACAGGAAGTCACTATGTCCACCACAATACGCCCGAATTCGCACTCGAATGCAGTGAAGCAATCGAATTACATTGCTGAATTTAAGGATAAAAACCAATATGAACAGCGCATCAATACCGCATGGCGACGTGCCGAGTCCGAGTGCATGGAAACGCTGCTGGAACATAGTGAAATTTCTTCAGAACTGACAGATAAAATTCAGTGCCTGGCTTTTGATCTGGCACATTCCCTGCGCGAGCGTAAAGGCTCAGGCGGTAAAGCCGGTATCGTACAAGGACTGCTTCAGGAATTTTCGCTCTCTTCTCAGGAAGGGATTGCCTTGATGTGTCTGGCAGAAGCCTTACTACGTATTCCAGATACAGCAACCCGTGACTTACTGATCCGCGACAAAATCAATCAGGGCAACTGGAAAGAACATCTTGGTCAAAGCCAGCTGATGTTTGTGAATGCTGCGGCTTGGGGGTTAATGCTCACTGGAAAGCTGATGGAAACTCCACAGCAGAAAAGCCTGTCGAGTTTATTAACCGGTCTTTTAGCACGTAGTGGCCGTGGCATCATCCGTAAAGCGGTGGACGTCGCAATGCGCATGATGGGTGAGCAGTTTGTCACTGGCGAAACCATTGATGAAGCCCTGAAAAATGCAGAACGACTAGAAGATAAAGGTTTCCAATATTCTTATGACATGCTTGGTGAAGCAGCGCTGACCGATCCAGATGCGGAGCGTTATTATCAGGACTATCAAGACGCCATTCATGCTATCGGCAAGGCATCAACAGATAAGGATGTTTATAACGGTCCCGGTATTTCCATCAAACTGTCTGCACTGCATCCACGTTATCAACGTTCACAAATGGATCGTGTGAATGATGAACTGTATAGCAAGGTACTGAATCTGGCAGTTCTGGCGAAAAACTATAATATCGGCCTGAATATTGATGCCGAAGAAACTGAGCGTCTGGAAATTTCCTTAGAGCTTTTAGAACGCTTGTGTTTTGAACCTGAACTCGATAACTGGAAAGGCATTGGTTTTGTGATTCAGGCCTACCAGAAACGCTGCTTCTATGTCGTGGATTACATCATTGATCTGGCTAAACGCAGCCAGAAACGCCTGATGATTCGTCTGGTGAAAGGTGCGTATTGGGATAGCGAGATCAAGAAAGCCCAGATCGAAGGTATGTCTGATTATCCGGTATTTACCCGTAAAGTGCATACTGACCTATCCTATATTGCCTGCGCACGTAAACTACTGGCAGAACCGGACTATATTTACCCACAATTTGCGACACATAATGCGCAGACTGTTGCCACGATTTATCAGCTCGCTAATCCAGACCGCTATTATGCCGGTCAATACGAATTCCAATGTCTGCATGGCATGGGTGAACCGCTATATGAAAATGTGGTAGGTGATAAAGCGGCTGGTAAACTTGGTATTCCATGCCGGATCTATGCGCCGGTCGGTAACCATGAAACCCTACTGGCCTATCTGGTTCGTCGCTTGCTAGAAAATGGCGCGAATACCTCTTTCGTCAATCGCATTGCTGACAAGAGTTTAAAAGTCGAAGACCTAATTGAGAATCCGCGTCAAACCATTTTAAAAGCAGCTCAACAAGAAAATGCCTTAGGTGCCAAACACCCGCAGATTCCTTATCCAAAAGATTTATACGGTGCTCTGCGTCCAAATTCGTCCGGTTTGGATCTGGCCAGTGACGCAGACCTGCAAGCCTTAAATGAAGTTGCAACTGACTTGGCGAATAGCCAATTCCAGGCTGCTGCAATGGGTACTGCTTTCTCAGAAATTAACAGTCATCCTGTACAGATTATCAACCCAGCCCAGCATCAAGATGTGGTGGGTACTGTATATGAAGCAACGACTGAACAGGCTGAAATAGCCCTGACTCAGGCCGTAAATGCACAAAGTTTCTGGAGCAACTTGCCAAAGAATGAACGTGCTGCCTGTCTCAATAAAGCCGCTGACCTGATGCAGGAACGTCTGTTACCACTGATGGTCCTTCTGTCTCGTGAAGCCGGTAAAACTTATGCCAATGCGATTGCGGAAGTTCGCGAAGCAATTGACTTCCTGCGCTATTATGCTGGCCAGATGCTGGACCTGTCTAATGATGTACATATTCAGCCTTTAGGAACTGTACTCTGCATTAGTCCTTGGAACTTCCCGTTAGCGATCTTTACCGGACAGATTTCGGCGGCATTGGTTGCTGGCAATACAGTCATCGCAAAACCTGCTGAACAGACTCCGTTGATTGCCGCTCAAGCTGTGCAGATTCTCTGGGAAGCGGGTATTCCACAAGATGTACTGCAATTATTACCGGGTCGTGGTGAAACCATTGGAGCTCAACTCAGCCAAGATTCACGCATCCAAGGCATCATGTTTACCGGTTCTACTGAAGTAGCAAAAATTCTACAGAAGACCGTAGCAGAACGACTGAATCAGTTTGGCGAAAGCGTCACTTTAATTGCCGAAACTGGTGGTCAGAATGCCATGATCGTAGATTCATCAGCGCTCACCGAACAGGTTGTGCTGGATGTAGTTAACTCAGCTTTTGATAGTGCTGGTCAGCGCTGTTCTGCCCTGCGTGTACTCTGTGTGCAGGAAGACAATCTGGATACTGTGCGTAAGATGCTACAAGGAGCCATGCAACAGCTACGTGTCGGCAATCCGGTTCTACTCAAAACCGATATTGGTCCAGTGATTGATGCCGAAGCACAGCAGAATATCCAGAAACATATTGATCAGATGCGCAGTAAAGGTCATCAAGTTCATCAGCTGATGTTTAATCAAGATGCTTCTGATCTGGCTCAAGGGACTTTTATTCCACCGACCTTGATTGAACTGCCGAATTTAAATGATCTTGAGCGTGAAATCTTTGGTCCAGTACTACATCTGATTAGCTATAAAGCCGGCGAGCTGCCACAACTACTAGATCAGATCAACAGCAAAGGATATGGCCTGACTATGGGCCTACATACCCGGATCGATGAAACCATGCAGACTGTAATTTCAAAAGCACATGTCGGGAACTTGTATATCAACCGAAATATTGTCGGTGCTGTGGTGGGTGTACAGCCCTTTGGTGGTGAAGGTCTGTCTGGGACTGGTCCGAAAGCCGGTGGTCCACTTTATATCTACCGTTTAATGCATCAGGTGTCTGAGAAGAAACTGGCTCAGCCTTATGCGATGCAGTCTGCTCAGGCACTACTTAAAAATCCGGTGTCGCAAGATTTTAAGGATTGGGTAAGCAAGACTTTTCCACGGGTTTCTTTGCAAGCTCCTGCTCAGATTGCAACGGGACATAGCTTTAGCCTGCAAGGTCCAACGGGTGAAGAAAACCAGTACATGATCTTGCCGCGTGAGAGTGTGCTCTCTCTAGCAGAAAATGATATGGATCAGATTCAGCAAATCTTGGCGATCTTATCGGTTGGTAGCCGCCCGGCCGTACTCGCAGACAATACTTTTATACTCAAGTATCTGCAAAGCATGCCCGCGAGTGTGGTGAAAGCTATTAAAGTTATCAAAGATATTGAATCAGGTGATTTTGAGGCTGTACTGCATCATGGCGAGACCACTGCATTGATGGATTTGCAGCAACGTATTACAAGACGACAAGGAGCTATTGTAGGTATCACGCATTTAAGCTCTGGAAATTATGAGATTCCAGTGGAGCGTTTCGTGATTGAACATGCAATCAGTATCAATACCGCAGCTGCAGGTGGTAATGCTAGTCTCATGACCATGTCAGGCCTATAAACAGCTTTAGTACTTAAATTATTTTAATCCCTTTCCTCTTATGGTCAAATCTCTCCCCTTTGAAGATTTGGCCTTTTTTTAACAGCTTTTCCAGCCTGTTTCCCTGAATAGCCTTAGGCAGAACAGCAAATTTTTGCTACCATCTTGGCTTTCAAAATATTTGCGATTTTTTACTGCATATGACCTCATCTTATCAGCAACAACTGGATGTCAAAGTTGAACGCATTAGCGTGCAATTTGCCGAATATCAACCACCTGCCCTTGAAGTATTTGAGTCGCCTGAACAGTACTATCGCATGCGTGCTGAATTCCGGATCTGGCATACTGAAGATGACCTGTTCTATGCCATGTTTGAACGTGATCAGAACAATAACAAGAAAGTGATCCGTATTGATGAATTCCCTGTGGCTGACCGCAGTATTAATGACTTAATGCCGCAATTGCTAGAAGCCTTCAAAGCCGATGCAACTCTAGGCCACCGCCTATTTGAAGTCCACTTTCTAGCAACACTAAAAGGTGAAGTACTGGTTTCCCTGATCTATCACCGTAAACTGGATGAAAGCTGGGAACCTGCAGCTAAAGCACTGGCTGAAAAATTGAAGATCAAGCTGATTGGTCGTAGCCGTGGCCAGAAATTTGTCTTGAGCGATGAGTTTGTCGTAGAAGAACTCACTGTATTTGACCGTAAATATCAGTACAAACAGATCGAAAGCAGCTTCACCCAGCCGAATGCGCAAGTCTGCCAGAAAATGCTGGAATGGGCATGTAATGCCGCGCAGCAATCTGACAAAGATCTGTTAGAGCTGTATTGTGGCAATGGTAACTTTACCCTGCCATTGTCTACCCGTTTCCGTCGTGCATTGGCAACTGAATTGGCCAAGTCATCTGTGTATGCGGCTGAATGGAATATCGAGCAGAACGGTATCGACAATATTCAGGTAGCACGTCTATCTGCTGAAGAATTTACGCAAGCTTTTAATGGTGAACGTACTTTCCGCCGTCTGCAAGAAGCCAATATTGACCTGTCAACTTATGACTTCGATACGGTATTCGTCGATCCCCCACGTGCAGGGATCGATGATGAAACACTGAAACTGCTACAGCGCTTTGAACGAATCATCTACATTTCTTGCAATCCGGACACATTACACGACAATCTGAAACAATTGTCCCAAACCCATAAAATTACCAAGTTTGCCTTGTTCGATCAGTTTCCTTATACCCACCATGTAGAGTCAGGCGTACTGCTGGAAAAACGCTAAAAATATTGTTTCAATTTATTTTTTTGTTACATAAATGGAGCTTTTGTTAGCTCCATTTTTTATATATAAAATTAGTAACTTATGCATGAATTATCTTGTTTCAATCAAATAATATCGTTCAAAATGTCTTCTGCAATCGAAAATTTAAAATACTGACTGCTGCTTTTATCACATAGGTCCTATTGCTTTATTTATTAAATTGGATATATTTCACCCTATGTTAGGTTGTGTATGAAGGCTCTATGAGTTTCTGGCAGAAGTTGTTTTCAGATGAACAACAAAATGAACACAAGAACCAGATTGCTTGTGTTGAAAATGATTGCTCTTGCAAGACAAATGAACAGCTCCTTGAAGCACTGTCTAAAGCAACTGATGAAGATATCATTATCGGAATCAAAAAAGTTCTAGCTTCTCGCGGTTATAGCCGTAAAGAACTCAATGAACTTCAGCACCTGCCGCTGCAATAAGCAGCTTAGGTCTTGATAAAAAGCATTTGCATACGCAAATGCTTTTTTATATCTATCATTTGGATTTTTGCCTACCCTTCTTTGCTTTTAATCAGGTGGAACCTACTCCTTCTATCTAAACCTAAGTGTCTATATCTTTATTTCTTTTCAAATATGCAGATAAATGACTTTTCATATTTGCTTAGGCTATTTAAACATTATAATTTTAGATCTATCCAATCAGTTCACATACAGCATTTATAAGGTTCGAGAAATTTAAGGATGACTGTCTAGACAACGAATTCTGGATAGAATTAAGTTCTAAAACATCGATTAATTCACAAAAAAACAGTACACTTGCTGTTTAAAATACACTTGTTATTAAATGGCTTAATCTTTACATGCAGCGAACTAAACGGTTTCCCATAGGTGCGCATCTTATGGTTAAACATTTCGGTTATACTCATCACGGGATTTATGCCGGGCGTGGTCGTGTCATCCACTATTCCGGTTTTGCACATTTATTTAAAAAGCATCCAATTGAAATCACCTCAATTGAGAAATTCAGCAATGGCAAACCGATTCAGATCCAGTATTATGCCTCAGCAAAATACAAAGGCCGTAAAGTGGTTCGTCGTATGCGTTCCAGAATGCATGAAAATAACTATCACCTGATTATCAATAATTGTGAACATCTCTGTACCTGGGCAATCACTGGTGTAGAAAGCAGCCCACAAGTCATTCAGATGATGAATCGCCTGACGACGATCGGTTATATCAGCTCCATGATGAGCTTTATGAATAGCCTTTTCCTGACCTTGACGACCACCTGTTTCGCTCTAGCTCTCTATATCAAGAAAAAGCTACGTGACAAGGCCAAACAACGTTTAGAGCAATATCGTGAGCTACATGAGCAGGTTAAAAACAATAGCCCAGATCTTGGCAATCATTTAAAACATCGCTAGGGTCATAGTTTCTTGCTTTTAAAATTTTTAAGCCAGCCACTCAAAAATAATTTAAAAATAAGATGATTTTCATTTAATTTATTTAATGATTAGCTTTTCAATAAAATCAGTTTAAACCTAAGTTAAATAAGCTTTTTTAGCTTTAATCGCTTCAGGTAATTCTTGTCCTAAAGAACTCAGGGTTTCACGTTCGATCAATCTTACAATAGAGTCTAAAGGCAGATCATTATCCTGAAATCCAAAAGGCTCTTCCAGTTCCGCACTCAGTTCATCTAACCCTAACAGCATATAGGCAATCAGGCCGACTAGAATCGGAGTCCATAAACCAAGACTGGCTTCCAGACTAAATGGCAGGATAAAACAGAAAGAATAAACAGCACGATGCAACAGCACCGAATAGGAAAATGGTAACGGCGTCGACAGGATCCGGTCACAACCCGCCTGTATATCGCCTAAAGCCACTGTATGCTGATTCAGATTGTTATAAATAATGTCTGTAATCTTGCCTTGTTTATAGAGCAGAACCAAATCTTTCTGGATTTGTTCCAGTACCCATTGTGATGCATTGATATGCGTGGGCAATTGATCAAATGCAGCAACTTCAAAATTAGTGTGGGCTTGGTAATGCTGAATACTTTGCTGCTTCTGTCTCAAACGGTCACGTAATAAATGAGTAAACAGCATCATTCGATACAACAGGATTTCACGTGACTGATCATCAAGGACATAGCTATCACGGCATAAATGACGTGTCGTAGCAATCAGCGCTCCCCACAGCTTGCGCCCTTCCCACCAACGGTCATAACAGGCGGTGTTACGAAAGCTGAGAAAAATCGACAGAATCACCCCGAAGATGGTAAAGCCTATGGCCGGCACTGCAGGAAAGCTAAAAAAATGCGCCTGACGCAGATAGACCAGCAAGCCTGAAAGAAAAATTACCAGCCCCAAGGCAGGCAGAACTTTAGGCAAAATTGTGCCATGCCATGCAAACAGCAGACTAAAGCTATTACTTTTATCACGAACAATCATTCATTCTTTCCTGCCACGATTGAAAAAGCCCAACCGGAGTTGGGCTTTTTAGGGATTTCGCTTAAATTATTTGCCAGGTTTAAAGCTGTCTTTCAAATCTAGAATACGGTTGAACACTGGTTTGTCGCTGGTATGATCATATTGATCCGCTACGAAATAGCCTTCACGTTCAAACTGGAAACGATCTTCCGGTTTTGCCTCAGCCAGCGCAGGCTCAATAACTGCTTGAACCACTTTCAATGATTCAGGGTTCAGATTCGCCAGGAAGTCATCCCCAGTTTCTGGATCAGATTCAGTGAACAGACGATCGTAAATGCGAACTTCGGCAGGAATACCTTTGGTTGCAGATACCCAGTGAACTACACCTTTTACTTTACGGCCTTCAGGATTTTTACCTAAAGTTTCAGGATCGATTGAGCATTTCAATTCAACCACTTCACCGTTCGCATCTTTAATCACTTCATCACATTTGATGACATAAGCATGACGAAGACGCACTTCACCACCCGGGATTAGGCGTTTGAAGCCTTTAGGTGGCTCTTCTTCAAAGTCTTTATGGTCGATATAGATTTCTGAAGTGAGCGGAATAATACGTTCGCCCATATCTACGTTTGGATGACGTGAATGAGTCAGATCCATATCCGCTGGCAAATTGGTTAAAGTCACTTTCAGTGGATTCAATACTGCCATACCGCGAGCTGCAGTATTTTCTAAAGATTGACGGATGCAATATTCAAGCATTGCTACATCAACGATACTGCCATCGACTTTAGACACACCTACACGCTTACAGAAATCACGTAGACCTTCAGGCGTGAAACCGCGACGGCGCATACCGACAACTGTCGGCATACGTGGATCATCCCACCCATTGACATAACCGCCTTCAACCAGCTTACGCAGCTTACGTTTAGAAGTGATGGTGTAATCAACATTCAGACGGCTAGATTCGTATTGACGTGGAACTGATGGCGATTTAACTTTTTCCACCACCCAGTCGTAGAATGGACGGTGATCCTGGAATTCCAGTGTACAAAGTGAATGCGTAATGCCTTCAATCGCATCTGATAATGGATGCGCATAGTCGTACATTGGATAAATTTTCCATTTATCGCCAGTTTGGTGATGCGCAGAATGCAGAATACGATACAGGATTGGATCACGCATATGCACATTTGGTGAGTTCATATCTATCTTGGCACGCAATACCGCTTCGCCTTCAGCATATTCACCAGTACGCATTTTCTCGAAACGCTCAAGGTTTTCTTCCACAGTCGCATCGCGTTGTGGCGAGTTTTTACCTGGCTCTACAAAGTTACCGCGGTTTAGCTTGATCTCTTCCGGAGTTTGCAGATCCACATAGGCATCGCCCTGTTCAATCAGTTGAATTGCCCATGCATATAACTGATCAAAATAGCTTGATGCATAGCGTGGTTCACCATTCCACTGGAAGCCCAGCCATTTCACATCATTGGCAATACCATCCACATATTCCTGCTCTTCTGCATCGGGGTTGGTATCATCAAAACGCAGGTTGCACAGGCCACCAAATTCTTCAGCAATACCAAAGTTCAGGCAGATCGCTTTTACATGACCAATATGCAAATAACCATTTGGTTCAGGCGGGAAACGGGTGACCACTTGCTGGGTACGACCAGCTGCTAGATCGTCAGTAATCACCTGACGTACAAAGTCTAAGCCTGGTTGTTGTTCCTGCTGCTGCACTGAATCGACTGCATTCTTATTTTGGGTCGGGTTGTCGGGCAGAGACGTCACAACATCATTTGGCTTCATGATTAATCATTCACTTCTAAAGTTAAAAAGGGATTAATGAATATGCAGTAGCTCACGCGGTCTAACTGTATTCACTAAATAAAGGTTCTTTAGTTTAACTATAGGTGAATGATCTCTCAACCGTTAACTTAGGTATTTGATTTCAATTCGTTCATTTTCAAATTGGAAAATACAATAGCTTACCAAATCGTAAAATATCCGCTTTTGACTGAGCCAGCAGATCAGTGCATGCTCTTAGGGTCAGACAAGCTTTATGAAGACGCATGATCTCGAAGAAATGACTTTGTAAATCAATGCATAAATAAGATACGATTTTTATGTTTTTAACAAAGAAAATTATGTTTTTGCTTGCCTTGTCGATTGTAGTTTGCTTATGCTTCCTTCATTCAGAAAAAACCATGGCATTAGTCCATGATTAGGAGATTACACAATGAGTTTTCCTCAAGTCGAATTAAACACCAATAAAGGTCGTATTGTTCTTGAATTAAACGCTGAAAAAGCACCTAAAACAGTAGCTAACTTCTTGCAATATGTACGTGACGGTTTTTATGACGGCGTAATTTTCCACCGCGTTATTGATGGTTTCATGATCCAGGGCGGCGGCATGGATGAAAACTTCAAAGAAAAAGCAACACGTGATGCGATTGAAAACGAAGCTGACAACGGTTTAAGCAACGATGTAGGCACCATTGCAATGGCACGTACTCAAGCACCTCACTCTGCTTCTGCTCAATTCTTCATTAACGTGAAAAACAACTCTTTCCTTAACCATACTGGCAAAACTGCACAAGGTTGGGGTTATGCCGTATTTGGTAAAGTAGTTGAAGGCATGGATGTTGTTGATGCAATCAAAGGTGTTCGCACTGGCAACCGTGGCTACCACGCTGACGTTCCTCTAGAGAACGTTGTGATCGAATCTGCAAAAATCATTTCTGAGTAATTTTAAATCCTCCCTAATCCTCCTTTAATAAAGGAGGGAACCACCATTTTTAAAGATGGTTTTTCTCCTCCCTGAGTAAGTTTTAAAGCACTGCTTTTAAAACGAAACGCAAGAAAGGGAGGTCGGGAGGGATTAAAAAATAAGGAAAAGATTCGTGACCTATCTGTTTATCTCAGATTTACATTTGTCACCTGATCACCCTCGACTCGTTCGGGGGTTTTTAGATTTATTAGCAGCTTATCAGCATAAAAATACCCAACTGTATATTTTGGGCGACTGGTTCAATGCCTGGATTGGAGATGACTACACTGCTCCCTGGCTGGATGAAATCGTCAGTGCTTTAAAACAGTTTAACCAGGCCGGCAATCAAATCTATTTTCTCATCGGTAACCGTGACTTTGCCTTAGGCCAAGATTTTCTGGATCAATTTTCCGGACAGCTTTTACCTGAAATGACCAGTTTAAATATCGGTTCGATCCGATACCGGATCGAACATGGCGATGCACTCTGTACCGATGATGTGTCCTATCAACGTTTCAGAAAAATCATCCGTCATCCCTGGATGTTAGGTTTTTTAAGAAAAATGCCTCTTAGCTTTCGAGCCAGACTCGCCAACGGTTTCCGCAAGAAAAGCCATGAAGCACAGCAATTGAAAAGCTATGAGGTTATGGATGTAAACCCATCTGCGGTAGAAGCAGCACTCAAAGAAGCAGATGTGCTGATTCATGGACATACTCACCGCGCTGCAATCCATGATGTAAATGGTAAAAAAAGAGTTGTTTTAGGAGATTGGAAAGCTGATTATGCTGAGATTTTAGAGCTGGGCAGCTCGGATATTGATATTCATAACATTCAGCTAAAAATCTGGTATTACCCATAAAAAAAGCAACTGCGAGCAGTTGCTTTTTATATTTTATTTAACTTAAACGGTATAACTGGTTAAAACCAGTATAGAAACTTTTACCATCCAGATTAAATGGATATTGTTCACCATTTTCAAGTTCAATCATCTTGCCCACATTGACCATAATCATACCATTGATGGTATTTTGCTGACGTTGCATTGGTACAACTTTGACTTGAATTTCACAACCATTAATGGCGGTCGCGATAGACCATGTATTTAAATTTTTCAAAATATTCACTCATAATATGAGCTTTTTGTGATTAAACAAGGAGAGCTATAGACTAAAAATAAATCTTATTTCTGGGTTTGCTAGAGTTTTTTTAACAGGAAAACCTGTCTTTCGTGTATCACAATCAGCTAAAAATAAACCAGCGAAAACAGTATTCGCTTTAAAGTAATTATCTTATAACTCTTTTTTGACCAAATAGCAAAATTACATTGTAATGACATATGTCAAGAGTAGTATTTTTCAGATGCTTTTTCGCCTATCTGAATGTCCAGTAAAGAAGTATTTCAACATATAAAACAAACCGATCAACATCATGATACTAAAGCCAGAGATCAAATCACCTGAATCAAGAAAGTTTAAAACTGCCAGATATCCACTAAGCAATGTATAAGTCAGCATTAAAGACGAATAAGATACGTTGCCCTAAATGATAACGTTGTTGTTTTTTTGCTCATGGATCTGTTTTTGCTGCTCAAAAAATATATCAATTTCTTCTGGTTTCATTTTACAATCCCACCCATCTTATTTTTTAAACTACTATAGCTAAAGTAAATAAAAAAGCTCTGACAAATCAGAGCTTTTATAAAATATCTTCTATGTAAGTAATCAATATTGAGAAACCACAATTTACGACTCTCTGATATTTTTATAATCAATAACCGCCTTCTGACTTGATGACTTCAGCATCAGGTTTATATTTCGCCAAAAGTTCACGAAGCGAATTCATCAGAACACTGGTATCAACCCCTACTGCAACGAACTCAGTTCCAATGTCCAAATATTTCTGGGTAGCTTCATGCTGCGTCGATAAAATCCCAGCAGCCTTACCTGATGCACGAATCCGCTGAATAGCGTCTACTACTGCTTTTTGTACTTCAGGATGGTTCGGATTCCCCTGATAACCCATAGTCGCTGAAAGATCTACCGCCCCAATAAATACACCATCAATCCCCTCAATCTTGAGGATTTCATCCAGATTTTCCAGACCTGTCACCGATTCAATCTGAATTAACAAACAGATATTTTCATGAGCAGTCTGATAATAATTCGGGATACTGTTCCAGCGTGTCGCACGTGCCAGCGCAGCACCCACACCACGAATTCCTTCCGGTGGATAACGGACTGCTTTGACCATTAATTCGGCCTGCTCCACAGTTTCTACCATAGGAATCAATAAGGTCTGTGCGCCAATATCCAGTAACTGCTTGATCAGTTGTACACTGCCGATTGGTGGGCGTACTACAGCTTGAGATGGATAAGCAGCGATACTCTGTAATTGAGAGAGCGTTGTTCTTAAATCGCTTGGGGCATGCTCGCCATCAATCAAGAGCCAGTCATAGCCTGCATTTGCCGCAATTTCTGTTCCATACGCGTCAGCCAGTCCGACCCACAAGCCAATTTGCTGCTGCGTCTTTAATTTACGTTTAAAGTAATTGGTATATTGCATCGGCCCACCTATCTTGCATGCTATTGCCTGAAGTCCTTATTAAACTCCTGTTACCAGAAACTGCCAATATACAAAAGCTTGCTTTTTATCTGATTTAACTCTTAGTTTTTCATAAAATTTCACTCAAGATTATATAAATATAAACTTTGCCGATGATGTTTTTATTGTAATAATCTTTTGATCAGAAAAATCTAGATGCCTAAAGCATATTTCTAAACGCCTTATCAAAAGATTGGAGTCCATCAATGGATTTACTCAAGATCGCTCAAACCCGTTATACCACTAAAGCTTATGACCCTAACAAGAAGGTTCCAGCAGAACAATTTGAACGTTTATTAGAAATCTTACGCCTGACGCCATCTTCGATTAACATTCAGCCCTGGCATTTTTTTATTGCCGACAATGATGCCGCTAAACAGCGTATTGCCAAAGCACTAGTTGGAACTTATGCCTACAATGCTCCCAAAGTGCTGGACTCTTCACATACCATTTTATTTTGTACCAAAGCCGATATTGACGAGTTACATCTGGACAATCTGTTAAATCGTGATGATCTCAGTGGTCGTTTTAAAGATGAGAGCGCCAAAGAAGGTCAAAAGAATACCCGTACCGGCTATGTACATTATTATCGTAATGAAAAAGGCGATATTCAGCGCTGGGCAGAAAACCAGACCTTTATTGCATTGGGACAGATCTTACTGGCTGCAGGAAGTGAAGGTATTGATGCCACACCGATCGGTGGTTTTGATGAAGACATTCTGAGTGAGGAATTACAGTTAGCTGAACAAGGCCTGATTCCATCAGTACTGCTTACTTTAGGTTATCGCAGTGAAAATGATTTCAATGCCAAATTGCCTAAATCTCGTCTGCAAGCTGAAGATATTTTCACCAAACTGTAAGCATTTTATGGTATAAAAGGGGTCTAGTGCCCCTTTTCTTGTCAATTCGGGCCTAATTTTTGCTTTATTCTCCAAACATCCAACTAGAATAACAATTAGAGGTACCCATGTCTGTTTTACCATCCAGCTCTTTAAAATTCGAATGCAAACACTGCGATAAGATCTATTTACATCACTATGCTAATGCCCAGCATCGTTATCCGCATTGTCCAGACTGCAAACAGGCAGGCTTATTGCTTGGACGGGCTGAAAAAGAAGACCTGTTACGTTATCCGCTTGAATTTGCATCTTCCTATGTTAAACAGACATTGCATATGCTAGGCAAACAACACTAATCACACCTAGAATCAACCCGATCACACTTGCAGGTTTGAGTCGTTCTTTAAAGATGAACAATCCTGCAATCACACCAAAAATCACCACCAGAATATTCATGCCCGCAAATACAATCGCTGGCGTATCTTTGAGCATCATGTGTGCTTTGACGTAAAAAGCAATATTGGCAAAGTTCAACGCACCCAATAACAGACCGAAACCAATATCCTTGCCAGAACCCAGATGACGATATTGCAGCAGCAGATAGATCATCGACAGAATCATGGCGCAGATAAACATCAAGTTCAGTGCCACAGCAAATTGTAGACCAAGGCTGGTGGTATATTTCAACAAGACATCAATCAGTGCATAACCAAACCACACCAGACCCAGAAAAAACATTCCCTGCCTGGAGCTTTCTGATGCCTGACGGTGTGAGAATAGAATGCACAGTACGGAACTTATGCCTAAGACAATACCCAGCATCTTGAGCTGGTTAAATTGTTCCTGAAAAATGAAATAAGCAGCGGCCAGTGATAGTACAACCGATAATCGCTGGGCAATTTCAGTTTTTAAGATTCCTGCTGTCTGTAATGACTTGGCCAGAAATAGAAATACGCTCGGCAATAAAACGCCAAGCGCCAGAATCAGTAGCCATGGAGTCTGACTCATGGAAATATGCTGGATGTCTGGCTTGAACCAGAAAAAACACAATACGCTGGCTGTAACATAATTCCAGCTAATCATGTGGATGGGGCTCAAGCCTCTATTTTTAGCAATTTTTAAGAGTATCGAGACTGCAACACTACATAATGCTGCAATAAAAATCAGTTCCATATGCTGCTCTTATTCTTCATCTTTATTTAAATATAAAAAAGCCCACATTCGCTGTGGGCTCTTCTTATAAATTATTCACAAGGAATTATTTATAACGCTCAACCATTTTCTCTAAAGAGATTGGGCGAATCTTGTCTGCATTACCTGCAGTACCAAATGCTTCATAACGGTCGATACAGATTTGCTTCATTGCATCTACAGTTGCGCTGAAGAATTTACGTGGATCGAATTCGCTTGGTTTTTCAGCCATCATACGGCGCATTGCACCTGTAGACGCTAAACGCAAGTCAGTATCGATGTTGATTTTACGAACACCGTGTTTGATCGCTTCAACCAGTTGCTCAACAGGAACACCATAAGTTTCTTTGATGTCGCCGCCATACTGATTAATCACAGCCAGCCATTCTTGTGGCACAGAGCTTGAACCGTGCATTACAAGGTGAGTATTTGGCAGTGCTTCATGAATTTCTTTAATGCGGTCAATTGCAAGAATATCGCCTGTAGGTGGACGAGTAAACTTGTATGCACCGTGAGAAGTACCCACAGCAATGGCTAATGCGTCAACATTGGTATCTGCAACGAATTGACGAGCTTCTTCAACTGAAGTTAGCAGTTGAGAATGGTCAAGTACGCCTTCAGCGCCTACACCATCCTCTTCGCCTGCCATACCTGTTTCAAGGCTACCCAGACAGCCGATTTCACCTTCTACTGAAACGCCACATGCATGTGCCATTTGTACAGTACGGCGAGTCACATCAACGTTGTATTCGTATGAAGTTGGTGTTTTACCATCTTCACCCAGTGAACCGTCCATCATAACTGAAGTAAAGCCTAACTGGATTGAACGTTGACATACGTCAGGGCTAGTACCATGATCCTGGTGCATTACCACTGGAATATGTGGCCATTCTTCAACTGCAGCCAAGATAAGGTGACGTAAGAATGGTGCACCTGCATATTTGCGAGCACCTGCAGATGCCTGCACGATCACAGGTGAATTCGTTGCATCTGCTGCGAGCATGATTGCGCGCATTTGTTCTAAGTTGTTTACGTTAAACGCTGGTACGCCGTAAGCATGTTCGCCGGCGTGATCCAAGAGCTGGCGCATCGAAATAAGAGCCATAATATCCTCCCAGGTAATGGGCCATATTCTACATGTTCAACTATTGCAATACAGCCAAAAAATACAATATTTTATAAAAAATCCCTGCAAAAGCAGGGATTTTTACTTGCATAGTCTGAGTTAAGGTGTCATAGGCTCAGAAGCACCTGATACAGATTGATCTACAGTTGCGGCATCTGCAGGTGCATTGGCAATTTCAGCCGGAACATCTGTATTTTTTTCATCCAGAACCGGTTTATCAATCGCATCAATTGCGGCTTGCTGTTCCGGACTAATGCTCTCTTCATTTACAGCTGTTGTATTTTCTACGTTCTCTGCCGGTGTATTTTCCTGCTGGGTACAGGCAGTAAAAATAAAAGATGCTGCCAGCAATGCAGCTAAAGTGAGGTGCTGTTTCATCAAAAGATCTCATCTTCATACTCTATTGTCTGCATCTTATGACAGCTTTATTGCACTTTAATGAATCATTGATGAACAGATCTGGAATAAATAAGCGATAAAAATAAAAAAAGCTGGCATCAAGCCAGCTTTTTACATTAGGGCATGCGATTAAGCACGCTCTAACAATACCGCAACTGCAGGAAGTGTTTTGCCTTCAACGAATTCAAGGAATGCACCGCCACCAGTCGAGATGTAGCCAATTTTGTCAGCAACTTCGTATTTGTCGATTGCAGCTAAAGTATCGCCACCACCAGCAATCGAGAAGCCTTCAGATTCAGCAATTGCTAAAGACAGTGCTTTAGTACCTTCACCGAACTGATCTACTTCGAATACGCCGACTGGACCATTCCAAAGGATTGTTTTAGACGTTTTCAGGATTTCAGCAAATGCTTTTGCAGTTTCTGGACCCACGTCAAGGATCATGTCATTGTCTGCAACATCTTCAACTTTCTTCACAGTCGCTTTCGCTGCAGCCAATGAACCCAGGAAGTCATCAAAGTTGATTTCAGAGGCATCAGCAACCACAACATCAGTTGGAAGCGGAACTGAAACTTTTGCGGCAATCGCTTTCGCTGTATCGATCAGGTCATTTTCACACAGTGATTTACCTACATTGTAACCAGCAGCTGCAAGGAACGTATTTGCGATACCACCACCAACGATCAATTGATCACAGATATCAGACAATGAAGTCAAAACATCAAGCTTGGTAGAAACTTTAGAACCCGCAACGATCGCAACCATTGGTTTTTCAGGCGTTTTCAATGCACGGCCAAGAGCATCTAGCTCAGCTGCCAATAAAGGACCTGCTGCTGCTACTTTAGCTAAACGAGCGACACCTTCAGTTGATGCTTCTGCACGGTGTGCAGTACCAAATGCATCCATCACGAATACGTCACAAAGTGCTGCATATTTTGCTGCAAGTTCAGGATTGTTTTTCTTTTCACCCACGTTGAAACGGCAGTTTTCCAGTAAAACCACTTGACCCGGCTGAACTTCAACACCGTCCAGATAGTCTGTGAAAAGTTTTACTTCCTGACCCAATGCTTCAGTCAGATAAGCTGCTACAGGCGCAAGAGACTGTTCAGCCTTCGGCTCACCTTCAACTGGACGACCAAGGTGTGAATACACCATGACAGCCGCGCCCTTTTCTACTGCAGCTTTAATTGTTGGTAATGCAGCACGTAGACGCGCATCGCTAGTGATTACACCATTTTTAACCGGTACATTTAAATCTTCACGGATCAGAACACGTTTACCCGTCAGGTCAAGGTCAGTCATACGCTGAAAGTTCATTGTAGAGCTCTCTTTATAGATATTAAAAACGAGGCGATTTTAAATGATTATGCAGAAAAAGGTTAGCATCTTTTGCAGAAAACATTATGAATGCCAAAGTTTTGTTATGATAGAAAAAAGCTTCTTCCAGATTCAGTACCTATGTCGATACATCCTGATCCTAATCTTAACCGTCTTAATGTTCTGGGCGAGCCTTTGGCAAGCTGTTGTTTTGATCCCATTACTGGGTATTTCCGTAATGGCTTTTGCCATACCGCACCTACCGATCTGGGACAGCACACTGTCTGTGCACAGATGACCTCTGAATTTCTGAATTTTTCCCAGAAAGTGGGCAATGACCTGATTACACCATTACCAGAACTGGGATTTCCTGGACTGCAACCTGGTGATTTCTGGTGTATCTGCGTTACACGCTGGGTAGAAGCTTATGAAGCTGGACAAGCGCCACCGATCAAGCTGCAAGCCTGTCACAAAGCTGTCCTTGCTTACGTTCCTCTCCATATTTTAGAAGAATACGCTGTCTAATGAATACCGCAAAAATCATCTTGGCTTCTTCAAGCCAGACCCGTAAAGAACTGATGAACCGTCTACGTCTTGATTACGTATCGGTCGTCCCGGACATAGATGAATCACCCCAAGGTGAAAATCATGCGGATGAATTAGCCAAACGCCTGGCTTTTGAAAAAGCTCGTCATATCGCTGAGCTACATCCTGATGCGATTGTAATTGGTTCTGATCAGGTAGCCTGGCGTGAAGGCGCACCAGATATCTTTATGGGTAAGCCTTTAACAATAGAAAAGGCCATTCGCCAGCTGCAGGCCAATTCGGACAAGATTGTGTATTTCAGTACAGCGCTCAGCGTTCAGCAGAAATCTACCGGTTTTGAACGTACGCTGGTAGAACATTACAAAGTCAAATTCCACAAACTGTCTCAAGCGGAAATTGAGCGTTATGTAGAGATCGAACAGCCGCTGCATTGTGCCGGTAGTTTTAAATGTGAAAGCCTTGGGATTAGTCTGTTTGAAACCATGATCGGTCAGGATCAAACTACCCTGATGGGTATGCCAATGATTCAGCTATGTAATATTCTTCGTGAGCTAAAGATTTTAGTTCCTTAATCTCCTTTATTTTAGGCTTTATTTATGTCCCTACCTCTAGACGTTTTAGGCGGTATTACCGCTGAACAATTCCTTGCCGAATACTGGCAAAAAAAACCGCTGCTGGTACGTAATGCCATGCCTGAAATCGCAGGCCTGCTAGAGCCTGATGATGTGATGGAGCTAGCACTTGAAGAAAATGTCACTGCACGTCTGATCAAGCAGAAAGATCGTGATCCAAATCAGTGGTCGGTCAAGACATCTCCTTTATTAAAAGCTGACTTCCAGAAGATGCCTAAGCTTTGGACTTTACTGGTTCAGGCTGTGGATCACTATTCTTTCGACCTGTCTGAACTCTGGAAAAAGTTTGCCTTTATCCCTCAATGGCGTCGTGATGACATCATGGTGTCTTATGCACCTCAAGGCGGTTCAGTCGGTCAACATTTCGACTTTTATGATGTTTTTCTGGTTCAAGGCTATGGTCATCGCCGCTGGCAACTGGGGCAAATGTGTGATGCTGAGACCGAACTTGTACCGGGGCAGCCATTAAAATTATTGCCAGAAATGGATGTGAATTTTGATGAAGTCCTTGCACCCGGTGATTTGCTGTATATTCCACCCGGTCTGTCTCATTACGGCGTAGCAGAAGATGACTGTCTGACTTTCTCTTTTGGTTTCCGTATGCCAAATGTCAGTGACATGATGGACCGTGTAGGCGATAAATTTTCGGAAAATGAAGTCTTACGCAATCCATTGACTGACATCATTCGCGATCATATCAGTGCTGCGGGTGAAGTCACAGGCAATGAACTTGAATATCTGAAAGGCAAAATCATGGAGCAGTTGCATAACTCCAATGTGCTTGAAGATGCCATCATGAGCCTGATGTCAGAACCAAAATATGAAGAGAATATTCCGGAAGCTGAAGAAATTGGTACAGGTGATCTGGAAGAAGCACTTGATCAGGGCTATAGCCTGATGCTTGAACCCGCTTCACGCTTACTCTATACAGAAGAAGATGGTGAAACCTTATTCTGGGCCAATGGTGAGGGAATCTGTATTTCTGAAGCATTTACTTCAAAACTGAAGCAGATTGCTGATGGTGCGCGTGTCTTATTGGATGAAGATTTCACTGACGAAGATATACTGGAGGATGTTGCTGAGCTATTGAATGATTCTGTACTGATGCTAGTGCCACCGGCTGAAGAAGAGTAAGTTTTTATATCTCGGTCATTTTAAGTCTATAAAAAAAGAGGATCATATGATCCTTCTTTTTTATGTATGTATAATTTTGAGATGATTAAGGCTGATAGAGTTCCATCACCACGTGTACGCAAGTATCGCCTTTCGCAGACTGAATATCCAGCATTCCACCCATGCGTTCAATACGCATTTTCATACTGCGCATACCAATGCTCATGCCATTTTTCTGCACCATCTCCGGATTAAAACCGATACCATTGTCCTGAATTTTTAAAGTCAGTTGATGTGGTTGTGTATATTCCATACTCACACTCACTTTTGTGGCCTGACTATGCTTGATAATATTGGTCAAGCTTTCTTCTACCACACGGATCAGGGTCAGACATTGTAAAGCCGTAGGTTCACGCTGCCAGACTTTAGGAAATGACCATTCTACGGCGATATCTATTTCTTCCAGCAATTGAGTAAATCGGTAACGTACTGGCGCAATCCAGATCACTGGCGTTTCAGGCACTTTATTGTCAATAGAAGAACCGCTATCGATGATTTGACGCAGGTCATCCCTAAGCAGCTTCAGCATAGATAAAAACTGTCGATTGGAAATGTTTTCGGTACTTTGATCCACCAGAATCATGGAACGCACAATCGAGCCACCTAGTCCATCATGCAGTTCATGTGACAGATTAATCCGTTCCTGCAAACGCACATTATCCAGTTCCAGCTTATGCTGATCACTCAGGCTTTTATTTAGATCTGCACTGACTTGCCGTACTTTGGATTCCAGCTGCGTATTAAATTTTTCGATTTTTTTAATATTACGATTCAGTCGTGTCCCCATAATTAGCACAACAAACAGAATAATAATCGGTGATGTATAAGGTGATAAAGGTGAGAATTCACTAACCGCCGTTCGCCCCAGAATAATCAGATCTATAATGACACACAGCAAAATTCCCCACAGACAAAGCATCAGAAACAGATATTCGCCATTTCGAGTTTTAATTGCCCAGTAGCTAACATAGATGACACAACTAATATAAAGCAGCACATAGCAGACAAAAGCAACACTTAGCACTGCTTCTAAATGATCTAAAGAACTGGCTATGATGAATAGACTGAATAAAGCAGTCACCCCGATAAGTCCCCGCTCCAAACGCTGAAATTTCTGCTTCAAGAACCGAATTAGATACAGACAAAAACAGTGCATATAGAGGATAAAGAAAATCAGATTGGCTTTACCGGCCCATATACTGGAGGGAAAAGGAAAATTCTCTGTGGTTAATACATTGGAGATAAACAGAATCCACAATAATGAACTCAACGCCAGCCAGCCAAAAGTGGTTTCTGAACGTCGGAATAGCCAGATAATCAGGCTAATGACTCCAATCGTACCGGATAGAATCATATTGATCTGAAAGAGCGTACGGCGATCCCAGATCTTTTTTGAGTAATGCTGGTCATTGGCCATGATGTTGTGAAATTCAATTCTGCCAAGCCCTGCACCCTGGAAACTATAGCCTCGTACATAAATCAGCAGTTCATTGTCTGTCTGCTTCAAGCCCGCAATGGGCAAAATCCAGTAACGTGGTACATTCCAGCTTTTAGACAAAGGCTCTTGCAGGTTTTGATCCGACCACAGCAGATCATCATTCAGGAAAACAGCTCCAGCAGAGTTCAGATAATCAATACCAAAAACAATGGGTTCAGCGAGACGTATATTGTCCTGACAAGACCAACCCCAGCGAATTTTATACCAGGCACCCCCATTATATTTCGGCCAGTTATTTTTCCAGTTATCCGGTAATGTTACAGGTTGCCAGCCCGCCTCCGGAATTTCGAGATGACTTGGGACTTGAACTTTTTGTTGCTGTTCAATGTTCACCTGACAAAGCTCGTTAATCTGAAAATTATTCTGTGCCAAGCTGATGCAAGAGAATAGGCTCAGCCAGCTCCCTATCATTAATAGAGCGAAGAGCCTTAGTCTTTGCCCAAACATCTTGCTAACAGACAGCATTCGCACTAAAGAATACCTAAATGCCGGGCGGTGCTGACTGCTTTGGTCCGCTTGCTAACAGAGAGTTTGCGGTAAATATGCTTGATATGACTTTCAACGGTATAACGTGACACGCAGAGTTCATCAGCAATTTCACGATTGCTGAGCCCCTGTGCCACCAATGAAAGAATTTCTTTTTCCCGTTGAGTCAAGCTTTCCTGTTCAGGATCAAGTACGATCTGCTCCAAAGAGGAAGATGGCTCTGAACTGGAAATCTGCTTGAGAATTTCCCGTGCAATAAAAGGATCAATGGGTGCGCCGCCACGCAAAATACTACGAATTGCCAGACTTACTTCTGTATCATCACGTTCCTTGAGTACATAACCAGTTGCTCCTGCTTTAATTGCTTTTAGCAGACTGTCCTGAATACTCCAAGCGGATACGACGAGTATCAAAGTTTGTGAACCGAGCTCATGTATTTTTTCAATAATGGAAATGCCATTTCCATCTGGCAATCCAAGATCAATCAGTGCTAAACAGAACGGTTCTTGCTGCAGAAGATATTCGGCTTCCCTGACATTATTGGCGAATAGCAATACCTCATCACTATACCCCAGATCCTTCAATATGTTCTTTAAACGGCACTGAATGACATATTCGTCTTCAACAATTAATACAGGTACCGGTAGCACGGCGTCTTGTGCTGTCATAAGCACACCCCTTATCGTTATTCTTATCACCCCATTGAAATTAAAATATAAACAAAAAAAGAAGAAAAATCATGAGTTTTTTTAACTTTATTGTGAGTAGCTCTAAGTATGAATAATTTTGAAAGCAGAGTTCTTGTTCTTGGAAAATTTAAATTTATAAACCATAAAAATGCCATCTATTTTCAGATGGCAATTTTTTATCTTCCAAATATTAGGAGCAGTTTATTTTTTGCTTTTCTTCTCAGGACCATATTGCTGCTTCAAATACTCCACAATATCTTTGGACTCAAACATTTTTGTATTGGTATTTGGGTCAACCAGATAAGGAACCTGAATATTATCTCCCATTACTTTTAAGACCTGTTCACGCTTACCACCCGGTAAAGGTTCATATTTCCCCGGTTTTAAACGCAGTTTTGCCAGACCTTGATCCTGCCAACGTTCTTTTGCCACATTATGATAGATGTAAGGGATTTCCAGTTCAGACAATACGCCACGGACAATACGGGTATATGGACTGGCTTCAAAGCCCCACAGCTCAAGAAGCTGTTCAGGCGCAGGGCTATTCTTCGACAACGGTTTAGCCATGCCACCACGTAGACCATTCACCATCGTACCTGCAATGGCAGCAACCGGCACTTTTGGATAATTTGAATATTTGGCTGGAGTCTTACCTGTCTTGCCATAATGCTTAAACAGGTGATGAATAATATCCTGAGATTCGTATAGCTTATCTCCGGTATTTTCATCTACTAAAAATGGAAACTGAAGTTTGCCACCTTGCTGTTTCACTTCGGGACGAAAGCGTTTACCGCCTCGTGGGCACGGATACACTTCATAATCGAGATTCAGTAAAGTCATGACCTCACGGACACGACGACAGAATGGCGATCCTTCATATTCATAAAGCTTGAGAGGCTTTTCAGGCTGATTCGGAAATGGTGTTCCAGTGGTACCACGTCCACCTTCCAGAAATGCGGATGCCAATGCCTGTGCTACTTTAATCTGATGGCCTAACATATCGTCTGTCCTCTTTATTATTTTCAAACCGTGAAAGCAGCAATCTAAACTGCCTGACTTCCACGGTATAGCTTGTTTTTGTATATTTTCAATAACCGGAATTAGTCCACCAGTTGCTCTTTGGACAGGACAATGCCGTTGTTATCAGCATAGACATACTCGCCTGATTTAAAGGTCACGCCACCAAAATAAAGCGGCACATCTACCTCACCAATCCCCTTACGGTTGCTCTTTTGAGGAATAGAAGCTAAAGCATGTACACCAAGATCAAGCTCAGCAATCGCATCGACATCACGGACACAGCCGTAGATAATTACACCATTCCAGTGGTTTTTCACCGCAGACTCAGCAATCAGGTCACCCATCAATGCACAACGCATCGAAGCACCACCATCTACAACCAGAACCTTGCCGGTACCATCTGTCGCCAATAACTCTTTTACTCGAGAGTTATCTTCAAAACATTTTACGGTCACAATCTGGCCGCCAAAGCTTTTACGTGCACCATAGCTTCTAAAGAATTTGCCATCCAGGCATGGGGTGACCACCTGCAAGTTTTTATCCGGATTGTCATCAAGCAGGTCACAAGTTACAAATGGTACGCTGGACACGATTTTTTACCCTCATTTCATTTTTTGTATGGCTAAATTATCATAAATTTCAAATTTCACAGTCTGATTCAGCGCTGCATATACCATAGTATGAGCCACCTGCTCTGCTGTCACTGGCTTGTATTTAAAAGAATCGGGGATGAAATGCGAAAACTTGTCAAACAGGTTCTGTGCCGCGTCTTCCAGTAAACGCTGATGATCTCGCTCACCAATCAACAAAGAGGGTCGGAACAAGCTGATACGCTCCAGAGACAAGGTCTGGATATAATCCTCTAATTCACCCTTTACCCGGTTATAGAACAGTCTGGATTTTGAATTGGCACCCATCGCACTAATCAACAGATAATGAGCATCCGTTTGCTGCACTAGTTCGGCAAAATGGGCGTTGATGGTGTAATCGGTATTATAAAAAGCTTCTTTGGAGCCGGCTTTCTTTAGCGTGGTACCCAGACAGCTAAAGGCATGAGTATGGCCACTGACATCCTGATCATTGAGCATTAAGAAATCCTCAACGACCACCTGCTTGACCTTGTGCCACTGTTCAAATTCTGGTTGATGTTTACGCACGATGACGCTAATACGCTTACAACTAGGTTCATTTACCAGCTGTTGTACCAAAGTCTTTCCGACCAAGCCTGTAGCGCCAATCACGATAGGATATGTAATGGTTTTAGTCATTTTTTGTACGATCTCCCTGCTTAGATACTAATCTAACGTTTTCTTTAGAATTTTTCTGCAACTAAAATGTTGTCAAAGCATGTCAAGACTTGACTTAAGCCCATAGTTTCCTCAAAATATGGCACTTGTTTACGGGCTGGTGATAGTTCTTCTGATGTGGTTTTCAGTTGAGTTTCAGCCCGCCCAGACCAATCTATTTCAAGGAGTGCACGAGTGGCAAACTCTGCTCAAGCAAAAAAACGTGCTCGTCAAAACGTTAAAGCACGCAAACACAACGCAAGCTTGCGTTCTATGGTTCGTACATATCTTAAACGTACAGTAGCTGCTATTGCTGCTGGCGACTATGCTGTTGCTACTGAAGCTTACAAAAAAGCTGTTCCAGTAATCGACCGTATGGCTGACAAAGGTATCATCCATAAAAATAAAGCAGCTCGTCATAAGAGCCGTTTGAACGCGCAAGTTAAAGCATTAGCTTCTAACTAATCGCAAATCAAAAGAAGCCCTTTTAGGGCTTTTTTTGTGCCTGAAATTTAATACCAAATCAACAATAAAGAATGATGAATACCAGATTATTCCCAATTCTAGTCATAGAAATCTTTTACTTAGACAAAAACAGAATAAACTATTCATCCTTATCCATAGAATGAGGTGTTGTGGTCTGATCTTGCTGCGCATTGTCTGTATCACGCTGACAGGCAGTTAATCCCAGCATAACGACCAGACTTAAAATTGTGATTATTTTCATGATGACTCCTATGCTTCCAAAATTGGTTTAAATATCAGCATAGTGATATTTCATCATTACTCTATTTCACTTTCATACGATAAATGTAAAAAAGCTCAACCTAAATGATTGAGCCTTTGAATTATTTATTTACCTTTAATTCGGCATTCTGAAATTGGGAAATATCCAGCTCATGCACTTTGCCCCGCCAGATCCATTTTAGTTTAGATTCCTCAAATACATCGCCTTCAAACCAGACAAACAGACCTTCCATCATTTTCGGCCAGTCTTCACGACTGACTTCCTGATGCCCAGACATCACTGCAATCATCGCTGCCAGAATGGTGTCATGACTGACCGCCAGACTGAGTCCATACAGCGTTTTCGGATGAGTGTTGTAAATTAATTCCAGTACATCCACTACGCCATTAATGGGATGTTTCATTCCGGGCAAGGCATTATTGACGAAGCTATTGATAAAGCCCAATGCCCCCTGTTTTTTGAAATATGGCCCTGCTTTTTGAATATCCAGTACAAAGCTGCCTGGCTCAACTAGCAAACCCTGTTCAACGATTTCAATCTTATGGGTATGCGGTGCTTTATCCGTTGCATCTGCCCCCTCGATCATCAATGCTGCGGTATCTACACAGCGCTGAATCGGACTCGATATACAATGCTGGATATGCCGATCTGTCTGATTGACCAGATAAGCGCCCCATTCCTGCGCCAGATCACGTCCTTGCGGCGTCAACTGCAAATCATAACCTGCCAGTCCCTGACCAGCGACATCTTCACGCAGAGAATGCCGCGTAAACAGAGTCACAGGTGTCTTGGTATCAGGCAATAAATCTATTGCACTGAGCATACTTGGTGGAAGCAGTTTTAATGCCACAATCTTGCCAACTGATCTATCAACGGAATCTTCCTCACTATACCATGAACGGCTATGAGCTCAATCATTGTCTTGCATGTCCGCCAGTGCCTGTAAGGCTAGTATTTTCATAGCTTCATTCTTATAGGCGATAAATCCGCCATTCAGTAAGGTCTTGCGCTGATTGTAGATGAATGGCCGACCTTCCAGATCAACCAACCCTCCACCAATTCGCTCGAGCATGCATTGACCGGCACTGGTGTCCCATTCCGAGGTTGGATGGAAACGAGGATAAATATCTACCCAGTCTTCAAGAAACATGCAGAATTTATAGGCACTTCCTGCCTTGAACTCGGTGTACGCGCTAAGTTTAACCAGGCTTTGCAGATACTCGACATATTTAGGTTTTTGCTGGCTGCTCTGACTCAGACCGACAAAGACATCCTGATGATTTATAGCTGCTTCATAACCAAACCATGCCTGATTCTGAATATCGTATTTTAAAGGCATGCCCTGTTCTGGGCAGAAATAAATTAGCTGCTGCGCAGGAACCGCCAAAATAGCAAAGGTAGTCAGACTGCTTCTGACCAGACTGAGATTAATCGTGAATTCTGGGCGCTGATGCAAAAACTCTTTAGTGCCATCCAGAGGATCAAGTAACCAGAAATCTGTCCAGGCATGACGCTGATCCTGCTGCCCCTCTTCTGACAATAAAGGCAATTCTGAGATTTCCGCTAAAGCTTGGGTTAAATAACTATTCACCCGATAGTCTGCCTGGGTCACAGGAGAATCATCACTTTTCTTGACAATATCAAACGCAGCACCTGAACAATAACGCTGATATTCTTCTCGCAAAATTTCACAGGCCTGTGTCAAAATGGGCACAAACTGCAAAATCATCGGATCTTGTGGTGCTATTGTCGCTTTAAACATAGAAAACCTTATATGTCGAATTGCTCAGAAAAACCGCCTGTCATTTTTGATATGGACGGAACTTTACTTGATCTTGCCTACGATGATTTCATCTGGAACGAGTTATTACCGGTCCGTTATGCTGAAACACATGGCTGTAGTCTGGAACAGAGCCGCGAAACGCTTTATGCATTCTATCAGCAACATAATCATACCCTAAACTGGTACTCTTCTCGCTTCTGGACGGCTAAAGTCGAAGTCGACGTTCTGGCCATGCAAATCGAGCATAAAGATAAGGTTAGCTTACGCCCTTATTGCCTCGAATTACTCGATTATCTTAAAAATAATGGCTATCCCATCTGGCTTGCCACCAATGCCGACTGTGCAGGACTCGCCTTCAAACTGGATCATCTGAATCTCAAAGATTATTTTGATGTGATTGTCAGCTCGGAAAGCATTGGACATGCCAAGGAATTTGTAGAATTCTGGCAAGGTCTGAATGCTTTGCACCCCTTTGATCCTGAGCAGGTCTATTTTATTGATGATACCGAAAAAGTCCTGAATGGTGCCAAGGCTTATGGCATCCAGAACCTGTTCTGTATCCAGCAACCATCTTCCAGTAAAGTTGCACGCCAGACTTGTAATTACCCGATGCTGCACCAATTAACAGATTTAATCACTCATTTAAATCAGTCTGAGGTAAACAAGCAATATGCGTAAATCGTCTTTACCCGAAGATGCGGTAGGCATGCGTATAGATAAATGGCTGTGGGCGGCACGTTTTTTTAAAACCCGTTCCATTGCCAAGAATGCTATTGAGGGCGGTAAAGTCCATCATAATGGTGAGCGTGTAAAAGTATCTCGCGAAGTCCGTGTGGGTATGGAGTTGTCGATTCAGCAAGGTATCGACAAAAAAACCGTAGTTGTAAAAGAACTTTCTGATGTTCGTGGTCCTGCACCTGTGGCACAGAAACTGTATGAAGAAACTGAAGTCAGTATCGCTCGCCGGGAATTGATTGCATCACAAAGAAAGTTGCATAATCTAGCGCGTCCCGATCATCGGCCAAGCAAAAAAGATCGTCGAGACATCAGTCGATTCAAGAATGAAAATAGTCAGAACTTTGATCAACATTGGTCATATAATGATGATTAAATTCAAGCGTCAGCATGTGTCGTAACACTGCTGGATTTTATAGAACACAAGGGAAATTTCTGTCACTATATTCCTGTGGAACGAAGCTCTAATGTAAGACATCCACTTGAGTACTAAGTTTGTGACATCGTATTGAGGTTGTAAGATGGATGAGAATAAAAACAAGGCGCTCAATGCTGCCTTAAGCCAGATTGAAAAACAGTTTGGTAAAAACACAGTGATGCGTCTTGGTGACAATACCGTGCAAGCAGTTGAAGCTGTATCTACAGGTTCTTTAACGCTTGATATCGCACTGGGTATTGGTGGTTTACCGAAAGGCCGTATTATCGAGATTTATGGTCCTGAATCTTCAGGTAAGACCACAATGACATTGCAAGCGATTGCTGAATGTCAAAAAGCTGGCGGTACATGTGCATTCATCGATGCCGAGCACGCGCTTGATCCTCAATATGCCCGTAAACTCGGTGTAGATATTGATAACCTGCTGGTTTCTCAGCCAGACAACGGTGAACAGGCACTTGAAATCGCTGACATGCTGGTACGTTCTGGCGCAATTGACCTGATTGTAGTCGACTCTGTTGCTGCATTGACGCCTCGCGCCGAGATTGAAGGCGAAATGGGTGACTCACATATGGGTCTGCAAGCACGTTTGATGAGCCAGGCACTGCGTAAAATTACCGGTAATGCCAAGCGTTCAAACTGTATGGTGATTTTCATTAACCAGATCCGTATGAAGATTGGTGTAATGTTCGGTAGCCCAGAAACAACTACTGGTGGTAATGCACTGAAATTCTACGCTTCTGTACGTCTGGATATCCGCCGTATCGGTCAGGTGAAAGAAGGCGACGAGATTGTAGGTTCTGAAACCAAAGTCAAAGTTGTGAAAAACAAAATGGCGCCACCATTCAGAGAAGCTCTGTTCCAGATTCTGTATGGCAAAGGTGTTAACCATCTTGGTGAACTGATTGACCTTGCAGTACAGCAAGAAATCGTTCAAAAAGCGGGTGCATGGTATTCATATCAAGGCGACAAGATTGGCCAAGGTAAAAACAATACCATCCGTTATCTTGAAGAACACAAAGAGCTGGCGGATACTATTGAAAAACTAATCCGTGAGCAACTGCTTACTACAGGCAAAGTAGTCGAAGATAAAGACGAAGAAGAACCAGCAGACTTTCTGGATGCATAATCCTTGAACGTCATAGCAGAGCGCCCTACGGGGCGTTTTTGTTATTATGGAATAGATATTTTTATCGAGATCAATATGTCAGACGCAAAATTCAGCAAACTTTTGGACTATGACGCGATTAAACAGCAGTTTGGTGATGCTGAAGATTCAGCCACTTCTTCACCTGTTGAGTCACAGGCTTTGCCAGAATTTGATCCGGAAGACAGCTTATTTGGTAACTCCGATAAAGAGCAAAAGAAACCCGGTCTAACCGGCTCGCGTTTGCGTTCTTACGCCTTTGCTGTACTGACTCGCAAGGAATACTCCAAGGCTGAACTCATTGAAAAACTGGCGCTTTATGCAGAAGATCGTAATGATGTGGTCACTTTGGTTGAAGAGCTATCTAGAGAAAACTATCAAAGTGACCAGCGTGTTGCTGAAATCATGTTGTCGAGCCAAAAGCGTAAAGGCAAAGGTCCCAATCAGATTAAAATGAAGCTGAAAAGCAAAAAAATTGATACTGCCCTGATCAGTGAAGAACTAAAAGAAACGGACTGGGTACAACAGGCTTATGAACTGAAGCTTAGAAAATATGGTCCAGAAGTGACGAAAGACCCAAAACTTAAAGCCAAACAGATCCGTTTTCTAATGTATCGTGGTTTTGAAATGGATGCGATCATGAAAGCGATTAGCCGCAAAGCCGAAGATTAATTCTTTTGTATTTGTGAAAAATATGCTTAGGCTATTTTTTTATTTTCCTCTTTGCCATCCTGCTTAACTTAAATAGTTTCCCTTAATTTACAATTAATCCCGAACAACAAAAAGCTTTCAAAAGCTCAAATTAAGATAATCTATTTTCATGATTGAATTTCAATGTTCCAAACAATTCAAGTATCCAAGGAAGCGGCATTAGATAGAAATTTAAAAGTAAACATTAAAGAAAGGGAAAACAATGAAGATTAAGATTGAAAAATAAAGAGAGAATAGAGAAATTTTATAATTATAAATCTGGTGGCAACCCTACCAGCAAAGCTCCGGCACATCATAGATCTACTACCGTTGCTACCTTCCGGTCCTGGCGGGGTTCATAGAGTACAATTGCGAAGTAACCGGCAGGGCTACCATTACAGGAACAGAGTATAGAGATTTTTATTGAAGTTGCAAGGGCTGTATTTCAAATTTTCGGCATAAGCTATCCGTTTGATTATTTTAAAAACAATATGCCCCAAGATGCTGATTTTTTAATATTCTTCACAATTAATTCATGAATATCGAAATTCACATGATCTTTGTAAAACCTTGTTGCAATTTCTAAAAATGCCGTTTTAAATGTGAAGCTATAAACGGGTTATCTCTTTTAGAATAAATGAGCTGCGGATACATAATCTCGCCAAGAATCATGGAACTTATATGATGTTTAAGAAACAGGTATTGTGTGCCCTCACTGCACTCTGTACAACCTCTCTTTTTGCTGCGATTCCTATCGAATCACGTGGACTCAGCCAAGGTGCTCAATCAAATAATATCAGCACTCAATCTGCCATTGCGACAGGCGCAGATGCACCTCAGACCAATACCAGCTGGCAGCTTATGCAAAAAAACCAGCAGCTTGAAAATGATCTACGCAGTTTACGTGGAAAAATCGAAGAACAAGAAAATGAGATCGAGAGATTAAAGAGCGAATTAACCAACCGCTATGCCGATCTGGATCAACGTCTGGAACTATTGCAGCAAAAAATTGAACCTGCTGAAGATACCTCCGCGGAGGATAACCAACAGGATATTTCTCCCAGTTTAAGCTCTAATGCTCCAGTAGCCACTAATCAGGCATCTACAACGCAACAGCCGAGTGAGCAGGAAAAAGCGGCTTATACCATTGCACTGGATGCCTATAAAAATGGTGGTGCAGCTAAAGCCATTGCACCCATGCAGAATTTTATCAAGAATAATCCGAATAGTGTCTATATCAGCAATGCTCACTTCTGGTTAGCTGAGTTTAACCTGTCCATTGACCCACCGAATTTTAATGAAGCAAAGAAGAATTATCTGATCGTGGTTGACCGCTATCCGAATTCTGCAAAAGCCTCTACTGCCCTTTATCAGCTTTATAATATTAGTAAGGATGTAGAAAAGAACGCTACTCTTGCTTCACAATATAAAGCGAAACTACTCAAGAATTATCCGAAAGCTGAAGAAGTTAAATTTTTGAAGTAAATAAAAAGTCCCATAAAAAAGACACCACGAAGGTGTCTTTTTTAATTTTACTTTCATTTCTATAACTTAACGCACAATGCCACGCTTGGATTGTTCGAGTGAATCAATCAGACGTTGTGCTTCAGAAACTTCTGGAAGAATCTCGTTACGGATTTTCTCAATAGCTTCCTGAGTCGTTAAACCAGATTTGTAAATCAACTTAAAGGACTCACGTAAACCGTTAATTACGTCTTTCGACCAGCCTTTACGACGCATGCCTTCAACATTCATGGCAAATGCATGTGCCGGATTACCCGATACCATCACATAGGCAGGAACATCTTTCAGAATCAGTGAAGCGCCCCCAATCATGCTGTAAGAGTCAATTTTACAGAACTGGTGAATACCTGAGTTACCACCAATCACGACATAATCGCCTACGTGTACGTGACCCGCCACACCAACATTATTTGCGAAAATATTATGATCACCAACCATACAGTCATGTGCAATATGGGTATTTACCATTAACAGGTTATGACTGCCAATCTTGGTAATACCTTTATCCTGAACCGTACCGCGGTGCAGACTGCAGTGTTCACGAATCTTGTTATAATCACCAATTTCCAGCCAGGTTTCCTCACCTGCATATTTCAGATCCTGGCAGACTTCACCGACGCTGGCGAACTGAAAAATTTCATTATGTTCACCAATACGTGTGAAACCACCTACCACGACATGTGAATGCAGTTTGGTACCAGCACCAATCGTGACATTTGGCCCAATAATACAGTAAGGGCCAATCTGTACATCTGCAGCAATTACTGCAGATGCGTCAATGATGGCAGTTGGATGAATTAGGGGATTATTGCTCATGCCTGCTCGACTTTCAGATGGGAAACCATAATTTCCGCGGTTGTTGCGACAATGCCATCTACTGTGGCAATACAATTATATTTATAAATGCCACGTTTTTGCATCACTAATTCAGATTTAAGTACTAATTGGTCGCCAGCAACCACTTGTTTTTTAAATCGAACCTTTTCAGCGCCAGCAAAAAGGAATAATGAACCTTCTTTTGGAGTTTCATTATTCATGACAAAACCAAGAATACCTGAGATCTGTGCTAATGCCTCTACGATCAATACACCTGGCATGATTGGATAGTTCGGAAAATGCCCCTGTAGAAACTCTTCATTAATTGAGACGTTCTTATAACCAACAATGCCATTTTCGGTAATATCGACAACGCGATCAACCAGCAGAAATGGATAGCGATGGGGCAAATATTCACGAATCTTTTGAATATTCATTGGCAATTCAGGCTTCGTGAATGTAGGCAAATTCGACTCTGTCATCATAATTATTTACGCAACTTAAATGTTGATTCAATGGACTCAATTTGAGATTGCATATGATCCAATCGTTTCACCAACTGGGTCAATGGCACATCTGCTAATTGTCTTAAGCGAACCACTGTGCGTTTCCATTGCTGATTTGGCAACAATCCCATGCCTGAAGAATAAGTACCTTCTTCAGTAATGTTATTTGTCACCATTGACATTCCTGTCAAGGTCACATTATCGGTGATATGTAGGTGTCCTGCTACCCCACAGGCCCCTGCGAGAATACAGTTTTTGCCAATTGTGGTACTACCGGCAATCCCGCATTTGGCTGCGATCGCAGTGTTTTCACCAATCTTGACGTTATGGGCGATTTGCACAAGATTATCAATAATGACACCTTGTTCCAGAATTGTGTCATCCAGTGCACCCCGGTCAATACTACAGTTTGAGCCGATCCGGACATCATCTGCAATACGGACTGAACCCAACTGGACAATTCGATGCCATTTCCCTTGATAAGGTGCAAACCCAAAACCTTCACTACCAATTACGGTATTGGCATGGATCCGAACACGATTACCGATTTTTGTAGCACCTGTTAAAGTCACATGTGCATCAATAAAACAGTCCCGACCAATTTCAACCTGGTCATCGATCTGAACGTGTGACTGGATAATCGTATTTTCACCCACCACACAATTCTCACCAATAACGGCATAGTGGCCAATATAGGCACTGTCAGCAATGATGGCAGATGGATGAATTTGTGCGGTACTTTCAATTCCCTGAATCGTATGTTTTTTCTCAAAAACGTGAGTCAGAATTGCAAAAGCCAGATAAGGATTGGCTACGACAATGAAGTTCTGCTGGGAAGTTAGCTGCTCTTTTAATTCAGCAGTCACAATTAAAGCGCCCGCCTTACTCTGAGTTGCCTGTTCCAGATATTTATCTGCATTGACAAATGCAAGGTCATGAGAGGTTGCATTTTCAAGACTTGCCAAACCTCTCAAACATAAATCTGCCTGACCTACATACTCACCTTGGACAAGACGAGCGAGGTCAGCTAACTGAAGTTTTTGATGATTCATCGATTATTTAATTGCATTAACCTTTTGAATCATTTTATCAGTTAAATCATACTTCGCGTCATAAGCAAGTACGGAATTTTTATTTAAAACCACATCTAGCTTGTTTTCTTGGCGTAATTGTTCAGCAGCACGCTTCAAATTTCCTTCAAAAGCCTTATTTACACTTTGCATACGCGTTTGCACGGTTGCCTGTACCTGTTGCTGCACCCCTGCCAGTTGAGTCGCTTTGCCTTCAAATTCTTTGGCTATTTTTTCACGTTCTGCTGGTGTTTTTGCAGCCTGACCTTTTTGCTTGATTGCAGCAAGGTCTTTTTGAAACTGTGCAATCTGTGCGGTTTGCGGCTTGATTTCATTTTCCAGAGTGGCATTTTGCTGCTTTAAATAGGTACTGTTTTGTACCACTTTTTCCAGATCAACAATTCCGTAATCATCCGCATGTGACAATGAAGTTAATCCCGCTAAAGCAATACCCATTGCCATCATCATTTTTTTCATGTTTTTACCCATTCAAAAAATTTTGCTCACAAAACCTGATGGCTTCATGAGCAAAATTTATATTTAAGATCAAAGTTTTCTTAGAAAGTACGTCCAATTTCAAACTGAACATTTTGAGTTTCATCACCGTCTTTATCATTCAACGGGTATGCATAGCTCAGTGATAATGGACCAATCATGGTAATCCAGGTGAAACCAGCACCTACGCTATAACGCATATTGCCTGCATCGAAACCAAAGTTATCTTTACAGTACTGTTTACCACTAATCGAGCTGCCATTCACGAAAATATTATCATTAGATACATCACACTGAGTATCAAATACTTGAGCACCTTCAGCAAAAAGTACCGGACGAACCTGACGCGCCCAATCTCCCTTAAATGGAACAGGCAGAACTAACTCAGTACCAAACTGAACTAAAGCATTACCGCCCACTTCTTCTGGGGATGGATCAGTTCGGCCGATGTCAGAGAAATATACGCCTGGATATTTAGGACCTAAGGTACTGTTTTCATAACCACGTACCGAACCATAACCACCGGCATAGAAGTTCTTATAGAAAGGCAGATCATTACCATAGCCTAAACGGCCATAACCACGCAGAACAAAGTCTTTGCCTAATGGGAAGAAAGCCTGTGCGTCATAGGTGAGCTTTTGATATTCCACATCACTACCTGGCAAGGCAATTTCTGCATTGACACGATGTGACATACCTGTAGTCGGGAACATTGGACGGTTCAAGGTATTATAAGACCAGCCCAGATTCAGGTTATAGGTCAAGAAATCGCCTTTAAACTCTTGACCATATGAAATAGTATCAAGTGGAGCACCATTTGCATCTACACAGTTGCCTGTTGCAGATTCAACCTGACTTGGACAGAAGTCACCACGCTTGGTTTCTTTACCACCATTACGTTCCAAATAGTCAGCCACATATGTAGATACATATGGCCCTGTGGTCACTTCAGTCTGGTCTATATTCAGACCCAGGCTTACACTCTGGTTCTCATCAATTGGATAACCAAAGTTAATACCACCACCCAAGCTGTCTGTAACATAGTTATTTACGTTATAGTCATCATCCAGCTTTGTTTTACGGTAGTAAAGATTATAACCGCGACGTACACCATCAATCGTGAAGTACGGGTCCATTACACTCAAGTTATAATAATCTTGAGTTTCAGAACGTGACAGATCAATCGAAACGCTGTTCCCTGTACCCAGGAAGTTAGTCTGACTTAATCCAGCCTGGAACGTTACACCACCACTTTGAGAGAAACCAACAGCTAGAGTACTTGTACCTGAATGCTGTTCTTCAACTGCCACATTCAAATCAATTTGATCCGGTGATCCTGGAATACGAACAGGTTTGATATCGACTGTTTTAAAGAAACCAGTACGTTCTAAACGCACTTTAGACAGGTCAATCTTCTCATTGCTTGCCAGCGCACTTTCCATCTGGCGCATTTCACGACGCAATACTTCATCGGCAGTTTTAGAGTTACCTGTGAAGTTGATCCGACGTACAGTCACTTGCTGACCCGGATTAATATAGTAGTTCAGGTCAACCTGTTTAGTTTCGTTATTGATTTGAGGTACAACATTTACTTCAGCATAGTAATAACCAGCATTACCATATTTACGTAGCAATAGCTGCTTGACCGCATTCACTCGTTCCTGAGAGTAGGTATCACCTTCTTTATACAACTGCAAAGCTTGTAGCTCTTCAGGTTTATAAAGCGCATCGCCCAGGAATTTGGTTTGTCCAAACTTAAACTGTTCGCCTTCATTCACTGAAACTTCAATAAAGACATTCTTTTTATCTTCACTCAGGTTCAGACTTGAATTGGTAATATTGAAGTTGATGTAACCACGGTTCAGATACATCGCACGTAAAGCTTCCAGGCTCGCAGCCATTTTTTCACGTGCATAACGGTCATTACGCGAAATGACCGAGCTCCAGCCACTTTCTTTAACAGCGAATGCCTGTTTGATATCTGATTCTTTAAAAACAGTATTACCGATAATATTGATATCAAAAACTTTAGCGGCTTTACCTTCAACAAAATCAATCAGCACTTCAACGCGGTTATTTGGTCGCGGTGTCGTTGTTACCGTAATATCGGCATCATAACGACCTTGCTGCATATATTGCTGTTCCAGCTCGGTTTCGACTGTTTGCAGTGCAGATTTCTTCAGCACCTCACCTTCAGCCAGACCCATTTTTTTCAGGCCTTCTTCCAGTGCTTCCTTTGGAATCAGCTTATTGCCTTTCAACTCAATTTTCGAAATTACCGGACGTTCTACGACCTGGAATACCAAAGTATTGCCCTGTTGAACGGCTTTAATGTCATCAAATAGTCCAGATGCATACAAACTACGAATCGCATTGGCAATAATCGGATCATTCACCCGGTCACCACTGTTGATTGGCACCAAGCCGTACACATTTTCTGGAGTTAAACGTACCAATCCATCAAATTTTATATCTTGTACAATGAAGTCTTCTGCCGCATATACTTGTTGTGCTACTGCCATTGCACTAACGAGTGCCAAAGGCATAAATAAATGTGTGTGCTGCATGCCAGTCTTTTCCGCTGTTAATTATTCCATTTACGTTATTATAAACGCATAAAGTCATTAAATAATGCCAAAAGCATCATACTGCCGAGCAGTACCATACCAATTTTTAATCCAATCAATTGTATTTGTTCAGAAACAGGTTTACCACGAATTAATTCGATAAAATAATAAACCAGGTGTCCGCCATCAAGCATTGGGATTGGCAATAAGTTTAATATCCCTAAACTTACACTCATTAGCGCCATAAAGGAAATAAAAGTTTCCCAACCCATTTCCGCGCTTTGTCCTGCCACTTTGGCAATGGTAATCGGGCCAGAAAGATTATCCAGACCAATCAGACCACGTACCATTTTGACGATCGAGTTCAGAATCATTGAAGACAGATGTGCTGTCTTGTCAAAGGCCATCACCATCGCCTCAACAGGCGTATAGTGAATCGTCTGTTTATATTCAGCAGGAATTGTCACCTTGCCCGGATCGCTTTGAACTCCGAGCATACCGGTTACATTCCCCATATTGTCACGTTTGCCTTGCGGCATGACCTGAAGATGCACGACCTGATTACCACGTAATACATCTATCTTAAGTAATTTTTCTGGTGATGCCTGTACCACTTGTACCACATCGAACCAGTCTTTCATCTGTACACCATCAATCGCCAGAATCTTGTCACCTTCTTTAAGACCCTGACGAATGGCTGCACCATCTTCACTCAGTTTGCTCACCACAGCCGGAATTTCCGGACGATATGGCAAGAAACCTAATGTATCAAGGGGTGACTGACTTTGATCTTTAAGAAAGTCTTGAATTGGTAACTGGAATATCTTGTTTTCACCCGCACGGTCTGCCTGAATCGAGACCACACCAGTTTCACCCACACGATCCACCAAGGCATAACTCAGTTTTTCCCAAGTTTCGACTTGTGTACCATCTACAGCAACAATCTTGTCGCCCGGCTGCATCTGTACCTCGGCTGCAGGTGTGTTTGGTAAAACCTTACCTACACGAGTATTCAGCTGTTCCTGTGCAGGTAAAAAAAGTACCCAAAACAGGACAACAGCTAAAAGCAGGTTAATGAGAGGACCCGCAGCAACGATGGCAATACGTTTCCAGGGATGCTGACGGTTAAAGGCTTTAGGCAAGTCTTCTTCTGCCACACTGCCTTCACGCTCGTCCAGCATTTTGACATAACCACCCAAAGGCAAAGCTGAAAGCTGATATTGGATACCGGATTTTTTGGAAGTCCACTTTAGAAGGGTTGGTCCAAAACCAATGGAATAGACCAGTACTTTAACGCCCAGTTTACGTGCCACAATGTAGTGACCAAACTCGTGAATCGCAATTAAGGGACCGAGTAATAGGATTGCGGCTGCAATAATAAACAAGGCGTTCATGTCTTAACTTCCTTTATTCACAACATATTGCTGTGATAAACCTCGTGCTGTGTGATCTGCATGCAGGATAGTATCCAGATCGTGTGCTGGTTGATTGTCCATCTGGTTCAGGACAGTTTCAACCACCTGAGGAATTTGGGTAAATCTGATTTGCTGATTTAAAAATGCAGCAACTGCAATTTCATTGGCCGCATTCAAAATTGTAGGCGCAATTCCACCACTCTTCATGGCTTGACGCGCTAATTTCAGTGCCGGAAAACGAACCACATCCGGTTCCTGGAAATTCAGTTGTGAATGCTTAACCAAATCCAGAGCCGGGATATGGGTACTGATCCGTTGTGGCCATGCCAAAGCATGTGCAATTGGCGTGCCCATATCCGGGTTGCCCATTTGTGCCAATGTTGACCCGTCCACATATTGCACCATGGAATGAATAATACTCTGTGGATGCACAACAACTGTAACAAATTGTTCTTGAACTGCAAACAAATGACACGCTTCGATAAGTTCCAGTCCCTTATTCATTAAAGTAGCGGAATCTACGGAAATCTTTTGCCCCATTGACCAGTTAGGATGTTTGCAGGCTTGAGCAGGTGTCACATCATGCAATTGTTCAAGCGAATGGTTCAGGAATGGACCGCCAGAAGCAGTCAGTAAAATCTGATGAACACCGAGCTTAGGTTGACCATTACGTTCGGCATCAAAGTAGTTTTGAGGCAGGCACTGGAAAATTGCATTATGTTCAGAGTCGACAGGCAATAATAATGCACCATAATCTCGCGCGGCTTGCATCATGATGTCGCCGGACATGACCAAGGCTTCTTTATTGGCCAACAGGACACGCTTACCCGCTTTGACTGCAGCCAATGTAGGAAGCAGGCCTGCCGCCCCGACTATTGCTGCCATCACAATATCAACATCAGCATGCTCTGCGACTGAAATTAAGCCCGCTTCATCCTGAAGAATTTCGATATCTGATAAGCCCTGCACTTGTAGCAACTGAGAAAGCTCATCGACCTTATTTGCAGGCACTACAGCCACTTTAGGACGGTACTGCCGACAGATTTCCGCCAGCTCAGTAATACGACTTTGCGCTGTCACAGCGAAAACCGAGTAAGCTTCAGGATGTTGCTGCAAAATTTTTAAAGTACTTTGACCAATTGAACCTGTAGCACCCAGTATACAAACAGCTTGTGACATTTATAAATCTACGCCAATAAGTTTTAAAACATATATGCCTGTTGCAAAGATAGGAGCTGCAGCAAGCAAAGAATCAATACGATCTAGTACACCACCATGACCCGGCAAAATACGGCCCGAATCCTTGATTCCAGCACGACGCTTAATCATGGATTCAAACAGGTCACCTAGCACTGAACTAAACACAGTAATAACAGAAAGGATCAGGAACAGACATAGCTCTGGCCAGGTCATATCCAGATAAAGTGAAGCGACGACAACCACGATGAGCATGGAGGTAAGAATACCGCCGTATAGACCTTCTAGCGACTTGTTTGGGCTGACATTTGGTGCGAGTTTTTTCTTGCCGAATTTGCGTCCAACAAAGTAAGCGCCACTGTCTGCACCCCAAACCAGCAGGAACAGGTACATTAACCACCATGGAGAGTTTAGCCAAACCGAGAAGATTGCTGTAACAGCAGCAGAAACCAGCACAATCCCGATGCCATGCAAGCTGACATTGTACCAGCCATCATAATCAGGATAGGTTTTAACCCAGTAAATACTCAGCAACCAGGTCAGGATAGATGCTGACCACAATAATAAGGCCACATCCCAATAGTATAAAGCCAGTGCAGATAAGGCTGCAGTCAGTAGACCATAGCCCCACGCCACTGGCTTGATTACATTTTTACATTTTCGCGGCATGAGTTTAAACCACTCATAGCCTGCCACCCCGGCAGCCACAACCATCAATGCGAACATTGGATATTGTGATTTGGTCGCAAACATACAGCTCAGTACGACTGCAACCAGCACCAATGCGGTTATAATCCGCTCAAACATGTGTATTAATTCTCAAGTCTTTCTTGAAGAATCTGCTCTGATGTTTTACCGAAACGACGTTCGCGCCCGCCAAATACAGCAAGTGCGTCATCGAATTCCTCTACGGTAAATTCTGGCCATAAGGTCTCAGTAAAATACAGCTCTGCATATGCTGCCTGCCAGAGCAGGAAATTGGACAGGCGGAAATCTCCACCGGTACGAATCAGCAGATCAACAGGCGGCAAGTCACTCAAACTGACATATTGACCGAACACATCAGTATCAATTGCTTCAAGATCTAATTTATTTGTTAAAACATCCGCAGCAATCTGCTTTGCAGCTTGTGCCATGTCCCACATTCCACCATAGCTGATTGCAATAGTAAGCGTCATACTATCGAAATTAGCAGTCCTTTGTTCTGCTTGCAACATCAATGCTTGCAGTTCAGGAGATAAACGCGACCGATCACCAATAAAACGTAAAGCAATATTAAATTTTTGCATACGTGGCAACTGTTCATGAATCGTGTCTTCCAACAACTTCATGAGCAAGTCGACCTCATATTGGGGACGGTTCCAGTTTTCGCTGGAGAATGCAAAGACCGTTAAAGCCTGGATATTTCTTTTTCTACAATGTTCAACAATCGGGTCTAGAACCGTTTTTCCTTCACGGTGTCCATCGCCTTTCTGCATCTGATTTTTTTTGGCAAAACGATTGTTGCCATCCATGATGATGGCAACATGTTTTGGAAGACGGGAATTTTCTTCAGAAGCGGTCATTGATGAATTAGACCTTCATCAATTCAGCTTCTTTCGCAGCCAAGCGTTTGTCTACTTCAGCAACAAATTTGTCTGTGATTTTCTGAATTTCGTCAGATGCACGACGTTCATCATCTTCAGAAATTTCTTTTTCTTTCAACAATGCTTTGATGTCACCTAAAACATCACGACGGATGTTACGGATCGCAACTTTGGCATTTTCAGCTTCGTTACGTGCAACTTTCTGCATGTCACGACGAGTTTCTTCAGTCAACGCTGCCATTGGTACACGGATCGCGTCAGCAGTAATCGGGTTCAAGCCAAGATCAGACTCACGGATCGCCTTATCAATTGCAGCAACCATTGAACGTTCAAACGGTTGAACCAGCAATGTACGTGAATCTTCCACGCCTACGTTGGCAACCTGGTTCAATGGCACATCAGAGCCGTAGTAAGGAACCATGACACCGTTCAAAATCGATGGATGCGCACGTCCGGTACGAACTTTTGCGAAACCATGTTCTAACGAGTCAAGAGACTTGTTCATACGCTCTTCTGCGTCTTTTTTAAGATCGTTAATCATATGATCTTCCTTACTTAATTCTTAAAAGATGTATTTACTAAATTAGGAGGTAGTATAAAGGGCTTTGTAGCTCACGTCATTAATTGGTGACGTGAGTTCCTTCTTTTTCACCCATCACCACTGAAAGCAATGCGCCAGATTTGTTCATGTCAAATACTTGAAGTGGCACATTGTGGTCACGACATAAGCAGATCGCGGTTAAATCCATGACGCCCAACTTCTCGTCCAGCACCTGATCAAATGTCAAAGTATCGTATTTCACGGCATCTTCGTATTTGCTTGGATCTTTATTGTAAACCCCATCCACCTTAGTAGCTTTCAGGATCAGGTCAGATTCAATCTCGATACCACGCAAACAAGCTGCTGTATCCGTAGTAAAGAACGGATTACCTGTACCCGCAACAAATACGCACACTTCACCTTGAGTCAGATGACGGATGGCATCGCGACTAGAATAAGATTCAACCACTGCACCAATCGGCAATGCAGACATCAAACGGGTTTTGATATTACGGCGCACCAAAGCATCGCGTAATGCCAGACCGTTCATGACAGTTGCCAGCATACCCATCTGGTCACCGGTTACACGACCAACAAGACCGTCTTTTTGCAACTGGCTACCACGGTACAGGTTACCACCGCCAACTACGATACCGACTTGTACACCCAAACCCACGAGATGCGCAATAGAAAGTGACATCTGATCGAGCACTTGTGCATCGATACCCATGTCCTTGTTTCCTGCCAGTGCTTCACCAGATAGCTTTAGCAGGATGCGACCAAATCGTGGCTTTTTAGAATCCAACATCTCAAACTCCAAATTATTTAATATAAATTCTTTTAATTCAAAATCTTAAGCAGACTTGATTGAGATCAGCTTGGCAAATAAATCATATTCATCTGCATCAGTGATTTCGACTTCAAGCAAATCCCCTGCCTTAATCACACTTTTGTCGATATCTTCAACAAAAACATTACCATCAATTTCAGGCGCATCCGCATATGAGCGTGCTACAGCAACCGGGAATTCTTCTTCCAGGTCATCGACTAGCACCGTCATTTTCTGGCCAATACGTTTTTGTAGCTTCGCTGCTGAAATTTCCTGCTGAACCTGCATGAAACGTTCATAACGTTCTTGCTTGATCTCTTCAGGCACATGATCTGGAAGATCGTTCGCTGTCGCACCTTCAACTGGTGAATAAGTAAAACAGCCCACGCGATCCAGTTGTGCTTCTTTCAGCCAGTCCAGAAGCATCTGGAAATCTTCTTCCGTTTCGCCCGGGAAACCCACCACAAATGTAGAACGGATGACTAGGTCAGGACATTTCTCACGCCAAACTTTTAAACGCTCCAGTGTATTTTCACTGTGAGCAGGTCGTTTCATCAGCTTCAGGATTCTTGGGCTGGCATGCTGGAATGGAATATCCAGATAAGGCAGGATTTTGCCTTGCGCCATCAAATCGATTACGGCATCTACGTGTGGATATGGATAAACATAGTGCAGACGCACCCAGATGCCCAATTGACCCAATGCTTCACACATGTCATAGAATTTAGTTTTAACTGGCTGGCCGTTCCAGAAATCCAGTTTGTATTTGGTGTCAACGCCATAAGCAGAAGTATCTTGGGAGATCACGAGTACTTCTTTGACACCTGAACGTTTCAGTGCTGCAGCTTCTTCAAGCACAGAACCGACTGGACGGGAAACCAGATCACCACGCATGCTTGGAATGATGCAGAAGGTACAACGGTGGTTACAGCCTTCTGATATTTTCAGGTATGCATAATGTTTAGGGGTTAAACGGATACCCTGCTCAGGCACCAGATCAATAAATGGATTGTGTTTTGGCGGTTCAGGAACATACTCATGTACCGCATCCATCACTTCTTCATATGCTGCTGCACCTGTCACTTTTAGGACATTCGGGTGCATTTGGCGAATTTTATCTTCGTCTTTTCCTAGACAACCTGTTACGATGACACGACCATTCGCGCTCATCGCTTCACCGATGGCATCTAAAGACTCTTGTACTGCAGATTCAATAAAACCACAGGTATTTACTACTACTAAATCAGCACCGTCATAATCCGATGCGACATCATAACCTTCAGTCTTTAACTGAGTTAAAATTCGTTCAGAATCTACCAATGCCTTAGGACAACCTAAAGATACAAAACCGACTTTGGGGGACTTCATGAATCTGCGCTCCACTAGAATGCGCGTATTGTATGTCTTTTCGCATCATAAAAATAGTTGAAATGGCCACTCTTTGCATCACGCACTAAAATAACGCCATAAAATATTCAATATAAAAGCTTATGCACCAAAATGAATCATTTTAGGTTTACAGCCTCAATTTAATCCGTTATACCTGAGTTTGATTGGGCATCCCCGTCAGATTTCGTGCATTTTTCAGCAAAATTTTAACAAGAGTTCTAAAGTTGGCGTGCATCTTGCTTAATTTGCCTCAAATCTGAACTTTGAAATTGTTATTTTGCTTTATGAAGATGCCATTGCGCCATTTTAATACAGGAAAACCACCGCTAATGGATCAGCCTCTTTCCATCGACTATCGCCTTTTGGTGGACAATCTGACCACTGCCATTATGCTGGTTGATAGCCACCTGAATATTTATTACTTAAATACGGCCTGCGAGGCCATGTTTGATGTCAGCCTGTTACGCGCATCAGGCACGCCGGTATTAAATATACTGCAAGCACCGACAGATGAATTCAACACTGAAGAATCTCTATATAACACGCTGCACACAGGCCAACCTTATACTCGCCGTGAGGCGACGATCATTGTCAATTTTAAAGACATTCATGTGGACTATACGGTTTCCCTGCTCAATGCGGGCAAGCCAAATCATCCTTTATTGTTAATCGAGCTGAATCAGCGTGATCGTATGCTGAAAATCTCACGTGAAGAAAACTATATCCAGCAGCACCAGGTTGCGCGCCAATTAATTCGTGGCGTGGCACATGAAATTAAAAATCCACTTGGTGGTATTCGTGGTGCAACCCAGCTTCTGGCACGTAGCCTTGAAGATCCAAAATATAAAGAGTTCACTGACATTATTATTAGTGAAGTGGATCGCCTGAGAAATCTGGCAGATAGCATGCTCGGTTCACGCCAGTTACCAAGCTATGAAATGGTCAATGTACATGAACCATTAGAACGCGTCCGCTCACTGATTGTGAATCAGACTAAAAAGAAAATAAAAATTACTCGGGACTATGATCTGTCCCTACCGGAAGTTCTGGCAGATCGCGATCAGCTCATTCAGGTCATGCTAAATATCTGCGTAAATGCCGTTCAGGCGATGACAGAAAACAAGGATTTCTTTGTCGAGCATCAACCGGAACTTATTTTAAGAACCCGAATTCAGCGGCTTTATACCATTAGTGGTGTGATTCACCGATCTGTGGTTCGAATCGACATTGAAGATAATGGCCCTGGTGTTCCAGACGATATTATCGAAGCCGTGTTCTATCCACTGGTGACCAGCCGTGCCAAAGGTACCGGACTAGGTCTCAGCATTGCTCAAAATATTATGCATCAACATAACGGAATGATTGAATGCCAGTCAGTTCCAGGAAAAACCGTATTTAGCTTATTTTTACCTTGGGAGTCAGATCATGTCGCGAAATAAAATATGGGTGATTGATGACGATCGTGCCATGCGTTGGGTACTAGAAAAAACATTTAAAGAAGAAGGTTTCGACGTTACTAGTTTTGAAGAAGCCCAGTCAGCACTTGATCAGTTGGGTGTCGATGCACCTGATGTGATCCTGACCGATATCCGTATGCCGGGTATTGACGGTTTGACCTTTTTAGGCAAGGTGAAAAATACCAATCCTGATTTGCCGGTTATTATTATGACGGCGCATTCAGATCTGGAATCTGCGGTATCCAGTTATCAAACGGGTGCTTTTGAATACCTGCCAAAACCATTTGATATTGATGAAGCATTGGCACTGGTCAATCGTGCAATTTTACATATCACTAAATTACAGCAGCAAGAATCTGCCAAATCTGCACCAACCATTCAATCGACTGAGATCATTGGTGAATCGCCAGCAATGCAGGAAGTGTTCCGTGCGATTGGTCGTTTGTCTCAATCACATATTACCGTATTGATTAATGGTGAATCTGGTACAGGTAAAGAACTGGTTGCGCATGCCTTGCATCGCCATTCACCACGTAGCAATAAACCGTTTATTGCACTAAACATGGCCGCGATTCCGAAAGACCTGATTGAGACTGAATTGTTTGGTCATGAAAAAGGCGCTTTTACCGGTGCAAATACGCAACGTCAGGGCCGTTTTGAACAGGCCAACGGCGGTACGCTGTTCCTGGATGAAATTGGTGACATGCCATTTGAAACACAAACGCGTTTATTACGTGTCCTAGCTGATGGGGAATTCTATCGTGTTGGTGGTCACATTCCGGTTAAAGTTGATGTACGTATTGTGGCTGCAACGCATCAGGACCTGGAAAAGCTGGTACATGATGGTCGCTTCCGTGAAGACTTGTATCACCGTCTAAACGTGATTCGTATTCATATACCTAAACTGGCACATCGCTCTGAAGATATTCCGATGTTGGCGCAGCACTTCCTGGCGCGTGCAGGTAAAGAATTAGGCGTTAATCCTAAAATCTTACGTCCTGAAACTCAGGAATATATGCAGAAGCTGCCTTGGCAAGGGAACGTTCGTCAGCTTGAAAATACCTGTCGCTGGCTCACAGTGATGATCACAGGCCGTGAAGTTTATCCAGAAGATCTGCCACCTGAATTAAAACAGATTCCAATTCAGCAGCAAGACCCGGGTGCTCCAATTCCAAACCCGAATCAGATTGCGCCGCATCACTGGGATGAATTACTGGGTCAATGGGCAATCCAGAAACTGAAAAACGGCGAAATGAAGCTGTTAGATGTGGCTACACCAATGTTTGAACGCACACTCATTAATGCTGCACTACAACAAACCCGTGGTCGTAAGCGTCATGCAGCCGAACTATTAGGTTGGGGGCGTAATACCCTCACCCGTAAGTTGAAAGAACTCGGCATGGACAGTGCGGAGGATGATGAAGTCGAAGAAGTCGAAGGCCAAGCCTGAAATTAAAAAAGCACCCTTGGGTGCTTTTTTATTGCTTATGTATAGTAATGAGATTCCTACACTGTTAAACCGATATAACGCGAATAACCTGCTGCACCTAAATCTGACTTTAAAATCAGATAATTCGGATAAGTACTTGTGGTGATTTCTTCGAACATGTTGACGATGTCATCATTGGCATGCAGTTCATCCACTGTTTTTCGCATAGTTTGCTCAAATTCATCGGTGATGTATTCAAAGCCGATATCCATGGCAATAAATAAGGTATGTTCACAGGGTTGAACATACTGCTCTTCTTGCCAATTAATGATGTCTTGATGGCAATGAGGGCAAGCGATGTTGTCTGTGGCTTGGATATCGAGTTCAACGAGTTGGTATGGCATTGGAATGATCTAGATGTGGAACTTTTGAATATTTTAGCAAATCCCAACATCATCGCAGTCATTCTTTAGAAAATTTCTACAACCATTGCACAAGCAATTCTTCCACCATTTCTTTACCTCGTAAATGATTCATCCAAGATGATGGAATTGCATCTACACCATAATATAAACCAGCTATACCACCCGCCACACATGCAGTCGTATCTGTATCATTACCCAGCGCAATTGCTGTCTTAATCACCTTTTCATAATCGCTAGCTTGTAGTGCGTAATATGCCGACTTTAAACAATCTACGACATAGCCAGTACCTGTCGGTCGATCCCAGTCATCACTTAAAATATGGTGCTCAAGCTCATCTAACGCACCATTCTGATCACTCAATTCACGCTTGAGTATTTCAATTGCTTCTATCCATGAATCTTGAATAGAACAACCATCTAAAATTTTACGTACCCATAAACAATATAATGCACAACATAATTTAGAACGGATATGCGCATGAGTCAGATGTGATTGTATAAATGCCGCCTCTATTAATTCACGATTAGAGCCTTGATGCCAGAGCGCTAAAGGCAATACACGCATCAGCGCACCATTACCATTGGCATATTCATCATTTTTCGCAACTTGATTTAACTCGATACCCGATTGATAACGATGTATCGCATCAACCGTTTGAATTCCCACATCAAATACCTGACCATCGACAGCCATATAACCTGATTGGTACCAATCGCAAATCCGTTGCATAAAATCTTCAGGATTGAGTTTCTTTTGATCTAACAATGAGGCCAACAAACATAATGCTTGTGCACCATCATCTGACCACGTTCCAATTGGAAGACTGGCATAAGTCCGCGCAAATCCTTTTGGGGGAATCATATCAATTTGTTCAATATCAGGCAGCTGGCTCGGCACTTTAAACTCATAAGGCACACCTACCGCATCACCAACAAGTAAACCGTAAATCGCGCCACGTATGTATTTTTCTCTATCCATGTTTTAGATTCATTGTTGTACATTTCCCATAATTAACATAGCAAAATTACTGAATCTATCTTGAAATAATTGATCTTTAATTTTTTTCAAACTTATTAAACATAAAAAACCCGCATTACGCGGGTTTTTTACTTCCAAATCTTAAGCAGATTTTTTCGCTTGGGCATTCTTACGAATCGTAATCATCACCAATTGAACTGCTGCAGGGGTTACACCCGGAATACGGCTTGCTTGAGCCAGTGTTTCAGGACGAATATCTTTTAACTTCAATGTAATTTCACGAGAAAGACCTGAAACAACATCATAGTCAAAATCAGCAGGAATCTTGGTTTCCTCTAAACGTTTCATTTGTGCAACGTCTTGATGCTGACGGTTGATATAACCTTCGTATTTCACCGCAATCTCAATTTGATCACCCACTTGTGGTGAAACTTCAGAACCTGTGAGCTCTGCAATTTGAGCAAAGGTGATGTTTGGACGTTTTAACAAATCAATTGCAGAACATTCTTTAGAAAGATCCGCACCCGTCATTTCTACGAATTTTTTACCCATTGGATTGTTTGGTGCAGCCCAAAGGTGTTGCAAACGACCTGTTTCTTTCTCTACAGCTTCCATTTTTTCACAGTAAGCTGCCCAACGTTCGTCATCTACCAGACCCATTTCACGACCGATTGGTGTTAAACGCTGATCCGCATTATCTTCACGCAACATCAAACGGTATTCCGCACGTGAAGTGAACATACGATACGGTTCTTTAGTACCTAAAGTAATTAGGTCATCAACCAGTACGCCCATGTATGCTTCATCACGTTTTGGTGTCCATTGTTCTTGATCCCATGCACGACGTGCAGCGTTCAAGCCTGCAAGCAAGCCTTGAGCACCCGCTTCTTCATAACCGGTTGTACCGTTAATCTGACCAGCAAAGTACAGGTTATTGATCGCTTTGGTTTCCAAAGTGAACTTCAACGCTTGAGGGTTGAAATAATCGTATTCAATTGCATAACCCGGACGAAGAATGTGCGCATTTTCCATACCACGGATTGAGCGTACCAGTTCAAACTGTACGTCAAATGGCAATGAAGTCGAAATACCATTTGGATAAAGCTCATGTGTATCCAGGCCTTCTGGTTCAAGGAAGACCTGATGGGAGTCTTTATCAGCAAATTTATGAATTTTATCTTCAATTGATGGACAGTAACGTGGACCTACACCTTCAATCACACCAGTGTACATCGGTGAACGGTCTAAACCGCCACGAATGATCTCATGGGTACGTTCATTGGTATGCGTGATGTAGCAGTTCACTTGCTCTGGATGCATCGATGCATCACCCATAAATGACATGGTTGGAGACGGGAAATCACCCGGCTGCGGTGTCATGACAGAGAAGTCGACTGAACGTGCATCAATACGTGGCGGTGTACCTGTTTTTAAACGACCTACAGGTAAGTTTAACTCACGTAAACGATGTGCCAATGAAATTGAAGGAGGATCGCCAGCACGACCGCCTGAAGCATTGTTTAAGCCAATGTGAATCACACCACCTAAGAATGTACCTGCAGTTAGCACCACAGTTTTCGCATCAAAGCGAATACCCATTTGGGTCACGACACCTTTAACAGTATCGCCTTCAACAATCAGGTCATCTGCTGCTTGCTGAAAGATATCCAGATTCGCTTGATTTTCTAAAGTCTCACGAATCGCTGCTTTATAACGAACACGGTCAGCCTGCGCACGAGTTGCACGTACTGCTGCACCTTTACGTGAATTCAGAATACGGAATTGAATACCGCCTTTATCGGCAGCCAGCGCCATCGCACCGCCCAAGGCATCAATTTCACGCACTAAATGTGATTTACCGATCCCGCCAATGGCCGGGTTACAGCTCATCTGCCCTAAAGTCTCAATGTTATGAGTTAAGAGTAATGTCTGTCGACCCATACGTGCTGCAGCCAGTGCTGCTTCCGTACCTGCGTGACCGCCACCGATAACAATGACATCGTATACTTTAGGATAGTGCATAGTGGTAAATAGAGAGATAGAAAAAGGATAGCTGAACATTATAGCAAACTTCCTTCCAAAGTTGACAAAATCACTTGAATTTATCCTTCGGAATTTACTCTGCCAGCCAATAAAGCAATGTAATTAAACTTTGCATACTTACTATATAAATTAAACATCTAAACTCAAAAAGTTACCCGACTCATATTGTTTAATATTGATTAGTTTTTAATCTATAAAGTGGTCACATTACAAACAAAGGTATACATGATGAATAAGAATATTTTCCTAGCAACAGCGCTCTGCGGTCTATGTTTCGCTCCATTTGCAGCCTCAGCAAATGATAAAGTCGAGAAGGTTTATAATGCCCAAAAATACCAGCAAGTTTGTAAAGGTAAATCAGAGGGTGCTCCTGTAAGTTTTGCTTACCGCGGCATTATCTGGAATGGTACCTGTCAGCAACAGTTCTTCCCTTCATCATCAACCAATATCAAAGGCGATGAACCTGAACTTTATACATCTTGTAGTTCAGGCGGCAAAACTTCAGCAACCATTAATGGCACTCAGGTCAATGGTAAATGTGCATTAGGCTTTACCCCTCCACGTCCACAGTCACAAATGCAAACTCAGCCTCAAACCCCATCTCAATCAGGGATGTAAATCACTATATAGCTGATTAAATATATTTTTAATCAGAAACTTAACGGGTAAAATGCATAAATTTTACCCGTTTTTATATTGCTTATTTATTCATCTACGCTAAACTCAAAACATACCTAAAAAATGAATAATAAAAAGGAAACTTCATGGATTCGGGGTTTTTTAGTTTGTTTTTGCCGATTACTTTGGCAATTACGATGATGGGGTTAGGACTACAGTTAACAGTCAAGGATTTTCTGCATGTTAGTCGTTATCCCAAGGTGATTTTTATTGTCTTATTCTCACAACTGGTCATTTTAACCGGTTTAACCTTTTTAATCTGTCTGGTACTGGATCTGCCACCATTGCTTGCTGTAGGCATGATGCTGCTAGCTGCCTCTCCAGGAGGTGCCACTGCCAATCTGCTGAGCTATCTTTATAAAGGTGATGTGGCGCTTAATATCACGTTAACCGCCATCAATACGATTATTTCTATTTTCACCTTACCTTTTATTATGAACCTGTCCCTGTACTATTTTATAGGACAGGATACCGGCATCGGCTTACCGCTTGAAAAAATGGCTCAGGTTTTTCTGATTACAATTATTCCGGTTGTGATCGGCATGCTGATTCGGGCAAAATTTCCAAAGCTTTCAGATATTGTACATATGCCAATGCGGTTTCTATCTATCGCTTTTTTAAGCATGCTCTTGATTTATGCCATTTTCCAAGAGCGCTTTAACATCATCGAATATTTTGCCAGTATCGGGATTGCTACTTCCATATTATGTTTTTCCAGCCTGTTTCTCGGTTATTGCCTGCCTTTATTAATGGATATCCCAGACAAGATGGCACGCGCCTGTACCTTTGAAGTCGGCATTCACAACACAACTGTATCAATGACGATTGCGATTTCTGTCCTCAATAATGTCACCATTGCCATCCCTGCGGGTATTTATTCAATTGTCATGTACGTTTTTGCCGGTATTTTTGGTTTTATGATTAGTCAGCAAAAGCTTAGCTATAGTGGCAAGAGTCGTTTATCAGATTTGTAACTTCCTAAGTCAAATGCCTGCTTAAGCTGTATGCTTTTTATAGAAAATTTAAAACTATTAAAATAAATTTCTATAAGGAGCATGCAGATGGACTCTGGCATCATAACAATATTCCTCCCCCTCGCACTCGCCATCATCATGGTGGGATTAGGACTCGAACTCACGCTCAAAGATTTTGCCCGGGTAAGCCAGCACCCTAAAGCAGTGCTGGTTGCCTTGTTTTGTCAATTAATTCTACTGGTAAGCATTGCTTTCATTCTATGTAAAGTTCTGACTTTACCACCTTTACTAGCTGTTGGTCTGATGTTGCTGGCCGCATCGCCAGGTGGCAGTACCGCAAATCTGTTCAGCTATCTGTTTAAAGGCGATCTAGCCCTCAATATTACCTTGACTGCGATCAATTCGGTGGTTGCTGCATTTACCTTGCCTTTAATCATGAATTTCTCGATCATGCATTTTATGCAGGACAGTCAGCAGATCAGCTTGCAGTTCGGAAAGATCCTACAAGTGTTTGGTATCATTATTATACCGGTCGCGATTGGTATGTTGATTCGTCATTATGCCCCAGCACTCACTGTAAAGCTGAATAAGCCTCTTCGCATTTTTGCAGTCCTCTTTCTGGTGCTGATTATTGCCGGAGCAATTTATAGTGAACGCGCCAATATTGCCGAATATCTGACTCAGGTAGGTTTAGCAACCGCCCTGTTCTGTCTCTTCAGCTTAATGATTGGCTATTTTGTTCCACGACTAATGAACATCAATTCTGCTCAGGCACGTGCCAGCGCTTTCGAGATCGGTATTCATAACAGTACACTCGCCATGACCATTGCACTTACTGTCATGTCCAGCACTGTGGTTGCCATGCCTGCTGCGGTCTATTCCATCTTCATGTATATCTTCGCGGCTATTTTTGGATTATTACTGAATCGCTTTGCTCCAGTAACTGCACGTCCTAGCATTTCTCCCACTCAGGAAAATGCGTTTTAACCGGTTTTCATAAAAAGGATGCGAAAGCATCCTTTTTATTTGACTCCGTCTCAAGAAGATCACACCTTCAAGCCGAACTTCCGTTACAATAGCTTTTTGAAAAAATGTATAAAGGTTATTTCTGTGAAGTGGTTACAAATTCATATTACAGTTGATCAAGCTCAGGTAGATTTTACTGAAACATTACTTAGCTCACTGGGCGCCGTAAGTGTCACTCTGGATGATGCTGAAAACCAGGATTTGCTGGAACCACTTCCAGGAGAAACACCGCTCTGGAATAAAGTGATCGTGACTGGCATCTATGCTCAGGAAGATGACGAAGAAGAAATCGATGTAGCTGCATTGGAAACCTTTATTCACGCACAACTACCTGAAGCACCGATCCGCCATGAATTCCTGGAAGATCAAGCTTGGGAACGCACCTGGATGGATGCCTACGAGCCAATCCAGATTTCTGAAAAATTCTGGATTGTTCCAGAGTGGATGGAAGCGCCTGAAGCAGATGCAGTGAATATCAAGCTTGATCCAGGTTTGGCTTTTGGTACAGGTAACCATGCATCTACTTTCCTTTGCCTGCAATGGCTAGGCAAAACCGATGTAAAAGACAAGATCGTGATCGATTATGGCTGTGGTTCAGGTATTCTGGCTGTCGCGGCCCTGTTACTCGGTGCCAAATATGCCTATGCAACTGATATTGACCCACAAGCTGTTTTAGCCACCAAACAGAATGCTGAACTGAATGGCGTATTGGATCGACTTTATGTTGGTTTACCGGAAGAGTTCAACACAGAGCTTGGCGAGCAGAAAGCAGATGTGTTTGTTGCCAATATTCTGGCTGGCCCACTCATGATGCTTGAGCCTGAGTTCGCAGAATTGGTCAAACCTGAGGCAGAGTTCGCACTCGCAGGTGTTATCGAAGAGCAAGTTGCTGATGTTACTAGCATTTACTCAAAACATTTTGATATATTAGAAGTAGAAAAACGCGATGAACACTGGTGCCGTATCTCGGGGAAACGCCATAAGAATTAAAGAGTCTATAAACATTTATGAGTGACAAGCGAACCCACTGCCCGACCTGCTCTACAACCTATAAAGTTACGGTTGCGCAATTAACCATTGCCCAAGGCATGGTTTGCTGCCCAAAATGTAGTACGACCTTTAATGCTTTATCGCATCTGGTGACCGAAGCACAGAATTCGGTCGCCCTTACCCATACGCCAAGTCATGTTTCTTATATTAATAGAAACCTCACCGAATCTACTTCTTCAGCTAATTCTTCAGATCAGCACTATTTACTGAACATTTTTGATGAAAAAGTTGAAAACTCCAATATTGATCTGAAAACCTATCTGAACAACCTGAATTATTTCAGTACTGAACCGATTGCAGTACTGCCTAGCATGAACTGGGATGATCAGGCTGATAAACAGCACAATAAAGGCCCGCTTTATTATTTAGGCTGGACCAGCCTAAACCTGTTCTTATTTGGCTTACTTTTATTTCAATTCTTCTGGTTCAATCCACACTATATTAAGAATAGTCATGTGATGAGTGTGGCTTTTAACAATATCTGTGAAGTGTTCAACTGTTCCAATCTGGAAGAACATTACAATCTGATCAATACCAATAAGGTCAAAGCCAAAGCGATTGCCACAGATAAAACCCAGTTTAGTGGTGAGCTAATCAATTTCCACAAGCGCAGTCTGGAAATGCCAAACTTAAGAGTTCACCTTAAAGATCAGGGTGTAGTCTTGGCGACTTATAATTTAAAACCTCAGGAATACCTGATCGAAAGCCTGGTTAAGATTCAACGTATTCCCCAAAACAGCCCATTTAAATTTGAATTTGTGCTTCCTGTCGACCGTAAAGACTTCGATAATTACAGTTTGGAAATAATTCGACCTTAATATTGATAAAAACTATTAAAAAACGAAAAAAAAGTTAAAAAAAATGCAGTTTTCTTGCTCACTTTTCCCGAGACAATGGTATTATACGCGCCACGAAAGCTATGTGCTGCAAACTCCTCGCTACTTTTTCACAACAAATACAGTCTTGCCTAATGCGCTATAAAACTTATTGCGTATCGAGCAGATTTTTTTGTTTTGATTTTGGTCAGTAACAAAACTTTAACTATTGTTACGCTTATTTTTCGACCAAATCGTCGAGATGTGGCAAGCTACAAGCTCAATGTAATGACCAAGTTTTAGAACTCCAGTTTTAGGATCTAAAATGGAGTTCATTTCAATTTCTAGACCACTTTTATATATCGCTTTACCCAAGTGATATTTGATTTTTCGGATTAATTCGCATGAATAGCAAATCTCCTATTTTTACTGCACAATCTGATGTCGCTCTTCGTATTCACGTAGATCGCGCAGTTCGCCACTACTTTGCACAACTGCAAGGCGAGCAACCTTCTCAGGTGTACGACATGGTGCTGGCAGAAATGGAGAAGCCTTTATTATCTGTCGTTCTAGAATATACGCGTGGTAATCAGACACGCGCTGCCGAGATTCTCGGACTAAACCGCGGTACTTTACGTAAAAAGTTAAAAGCTCACGGTTTAATGAGTGAATAAATGATAAAATGCTTGCGGCTACCGCAGGCATTTTTTTTGACTGTTAATTAGCTATTTAGATTTAATCTGTTCCTTGCTAACTGTGACGAAGATCATGACTATTAAACGCGCTTTAATCTCTGTTTCCGATAAAACCGGTATTGTGGAATTTGCACAAGACCTTGCTGCTCTTGGGGTAGAAATTTTATCTACAGGTGGTACATACAAATTGTTGAAAGACAATAATGTTGCTGTAGTAGAAGTTTCGGAGCACACTGGTTTCCCAGAGATGATGGACGGCCGTGTAAAAACGCTACATCCGAAAATTCATGGTGGCATCCTGGCTCGTCGTGGTCTAGACGAAGCTGTGATGGCTGAACACAACATCGATGCGATCGATCTTGTCGTTGTTAACCTGTATCCATTTGCTGCAACTGTAGCGAAACCAAACTGTTCACTAGCTGATGCAATTGAAAACATCGACATCGGTGGTCCAACAATGGTTCGTGCTGCTGCGAAAAACCACGCGTCTGTTGGTATCGTAGTAAATGCTGCTGACTATGCAACTGTAATTGCTGAGCTTAAAGCTGATGGTGCTTTATCTTATGCAACCCGTTTTGACCTTGCGGTTAAAGCATTCGAACATACTGCTCAATATGACGGTATGATCGCATCTTACTTAGGCGCTCGCGTAGGTAAAGAAGAAGGTCAGGCAGACAAATTTGCGCGTACTTTCAATACTCAATTAAACAAAGCTCAAGACTTACGTTACGGTGAAAACCCGCATCAGTCTGCTGCTTTCTATGTAGATCCTGCTGCGAAAGAAGCTTCTGTTGCGACTGCTAAGCAGCTACAAGGTAAAGAACTTTCTTATAACAACATCGCGGATACTGATGCTGCACTTGAATGTGTGAAATCATTTGCGAAACCTGCTTGTGTGATCGTAAAACATGCGAACCCATGTGGTGTTGCAGTTTCTCTAGACGGCATCAAAGCTGCTTATGATCTTGCTTATGCAACTGACCCTGAATCTGCATTCGGTGGCATCATTGCATTCAACCGTGAATTAGACGTTGCAACTGCACAAGCAATTGTGGATCGTCAATTCGTTGAAGTGATCATTGCACCAAGCATCGCTGACGGCGTACTTGAAGTGACTGGCGCGAAGAAAAACGTACGTGTACTCGTATGTGGTGAACTTCCAGCAATTAACGAACGTGCTCCACAACTTGACTACAAACGTGTAAATGGTGGTTTACTGGTTCAAGATCAAGACTTGGGCATGATCACTAAAGATGACCTGAAAGTTGTGACTAAACGCGCACCAACTGAACAAGAAATTGACGATATGATCTTTGCTTGGAAAGTTGCGAAATACGTAAAATCGAACGCAATTGTTTATGCGAAAAACCGTCAGACCATTGGTGTTGGCGCAGGTCAAATGAGCCGTGTAAACTCTGCTCGTATTGCCGCGATCAAAGCTGAACATGCAGGACTCGTGGTTGAAGGTGCAGTTATGGCATCTGATGCATTCTTCCCATTCCGTGATGGCATCGACAATGCGGCTAAAGCCGGCATCAAATGCATCATCCAGCCAGGTGGTTCAATGCGTGACGAAGAAACAATTGCAGCAGCTGACGAAGCTGGTATTGCAATGGTATTCACTGGCATGCGTCATTTCCGCCACTAATTTTTAAGTATTAAATTCCAAACCCTCCTTTTCGTAAGGAGGGTTTGTTACATCAGTAGATTATTTAATATCTTGCTATAAGATGTTAAAAGATTTTTAAACCTCATTGGGTTTGTGGAATTTCATTTTCGAGGGAATTTTCTAAAGATGAACATTTTAGTTTTAGGTAGTGGCGGCCGTGAACATGCGCTTGCATGGAAAATCGCACAAGACGATCAAGTGGCAAAAGTATTTGTTGCACCGGGCAATGCAGGCACCGCAACTGAAAATAAATGTGAAAATGTCGCTTTGGACATTCTCAATAACCCTGCCATCATTGATTTTGCAAAAAACAATGCAGTTGAAATGATTATTGTGGGTCCTGAAGCACCATTAGTAAATGGTGTAGTTGATGCTTGCCGCGAAGCAGGCGTGAAAGTTTGGGGTCCAACTCAATTTGCTGCTCAGCTGGAAGGCTCTAAAGCATTCGCGAAGCACTTCTTAAAACGCCATAACATTCCAACAGCTTTCTACGATGTATTTACCGAAGTAGATGCAGCGAAAGCCTTTGTAGAGAAAAATGGCGCACCAATCGTGATCAAGGCTGATGGTCTTGCTGCGGGTAAAGGTGTAATTGTTGCCATGACCAATCAGGAAGCATTCGATGCCATTGATGACATGCTGGCTGGCAACAAGTTTGGTGATGCCGGCTCTCGTGTGGTGATTGAAGAATTCCTTGCTGGTGAAGAAGCATCTTTCATTTGCATGATCGATGGTGACAACATCCTGCCAATGGCGACTTCTCAAGATCATAAACGTATTTTTGAAGGCGACCAAGGTCCGAACACTGGCGGTATGGGAGCATACTCTCCTGCTCCTGTTGTGACTGCTGACGTATTCGAAAAAGCCATGAATGAAGTGATGCGTCCGACTGTTGAAGGCATGAAAAAAGATGGTCACGTATACACAGGTTTCTTATACGCAGGCTTGATGATTGACGACAAAGGCCAACCAAAAGTGATTGAGTTCAACTGTCGTTTTGGCGATCCAGAAACTCAACCAATCATGATGCGTTTAAAATCATCTTTGGTTGATTTAGTCCAAGCAGGTCTTGAAGGTAATTTACCTGCAGAAGCTGAATGGGATGAGCGTAAAACTGTCGGGATCGTACTGGCATCTAAAGGCTATCCTGAAACGTCTAGCAATGGTGATGTGATTTCAGGTTTAGATACAGAAATGACTGATGTGAAAGTATTCCATGCGGGTACGAAAGCCAATGAAAATGGTGACATCGTGACTGCGGGTGGTCGTGTACTTTGTGTGACTGCATTGGGTAATACCATTGGTGAAGCACAAGCGAAAGCATTAGAACTTTGTGAGAAAGTGACTTTTGACGGCGTTCAATATCGTAAAGATATTGGTTACCGCGCGATTGCACGTGAAAATGCTTAATTCTTTCTCGTAAAAAATTAAGTAAAAACCCCGCTGAGTGCGGGGTTTTTAAATGCTCTCATTTTAAACAATAGGCTCTAATCCATTGCCAGAGCATCTTGGACATCTACCATTCAGCCCCATCACCACCACATTGTTTACAAAAAATTGTATCTACAGTATTAAATGTTTGTTTGTAAATATCTCTTAAATCTTTTTCTTCTAATTGGTTAGGATTTTTTGTATCTAATAAAATTGATGTATCTTTGTTTGCATTTATAAATCCCTTAATCTATTCCAGACTAACAGAACGTCCTTTATATTTTCTAGTTAAAACTTCAGTTCTATGCTTATATAATTTTAAGCCATTATTTAATTCAATCTCCAACAGCACACACTTTTTATCATTCATACGTGATAATTTCAGAAGTCTTCCATCATCGATACAATAACGATGACTAGAATTTTCTAAAAATATTTTACTTTTCTTGCCAAAAATATAAGCATATAAATTTTTTTCTTGTGCTAAATCCTTTATATTTTCTAATGTTTTTTCTAATAGATCCATTTTTCTACTCTTAATTTGATCTCATACAATTATTACTTCAAATTTACAAATTTCAAGATAAACATGATTGCAATTATAAAAACCCCTCGCCTCATCCTCCGCCAATGGCAAGACGCTGACACTGCCCCATTTATCCAAATGTGTGCAGATAATGAGGTCATGCGTTATTTTCCCGCTCCACTGACATCTAAACAAAGCCTACAGTTTATTGAAAAAGTGACTCGACAGATTGATCAGCATGGTTGGGGTTTATGGGCAGTTGAGCTAAAAGAGACTAAAGAATTTATTGGCTTCATTGGTCTGCAACCACAACCTGATCTGTTTGAGTTTTCGCCCTGTGTTGAAATTGGCTGGCGTCTGGCGAAAAAGTATTGGCATCGAGGTTATGCGACTGAAGGTGCACGTGCAGTCCTAGATTATGCCTTTAATACTTTAAACCTAGATAAAGTTGTGTCGTTTACTGCCAAATCAAATACCCCATCTGAGGCTGTGATGAAAAAGATAGGCATGATAAAGACTCAAGAATTTCAGCATCCAAAGCTGCCGGAAGATCACCCTTTATGTTGGCATGTATTGTATGAAATCAATCAAATTAATTACTCAGCCAAATAAGACACGGCTCAAATCCTCCCTAAACATTTATTAAAAAAGATCTTTCAGTAGCTTAATGAGCTGATGTATTTATCATGTTTATTCATTTTTATGATTTCTATTGGATAAAATCTTATAAAGATCAATCTTTAAACGATATGAAATTCCGCCTTATCTTCAATAAAAATAATATATTGTATTCATTGATATTTTGATCATTTTCATTCAATTTATATTCTATTAAAAAGATAAGTAAATAGTTTTTATCCACTATATTGAATAAATAATAATTGCTATGATTGCGCCCATTCAGAGCACCAAATTTGACTATATCTTTTATAAAACCTCTATTTACTCTCTCCAAATAGGGAATCTCTATAGTGGTTTGGTGAACTCTGACCCGATCGAATTAACGTGAACTGTTGCAGTACATTTGCATTTTCCCTGCCGGAGCCACATGCGACTCGATCTAAGGTCAGCTGAAAGTGTAATAAAACTCCACTTTAACATGACCTTAAAATGCATATACTTTAGGCAACACGAAAATTAGGACATCTTTATGAAAAAGCTACTTGGCGTTTTACTCAGTGCATCTGTACTGACTTTAACTGCATGCGGAAAACAAGAAGCGCCTGCAACGGATGCAGCACAAAACAAAGACTCAGGTGAACTGCAAACTGTTACTATGGCATCGACTGGTTCAGATGCTGACGTATGGCGCTACATTTCAACTTTGCCTGAAACTAAACAAGCCGGCATCAAACTTGATGTGAAAAACTTCACTGACTATGTGGCGATGAATACTGCTGTTGCCAACAAAGAAATTGATGTCAACGCATTCCAGTCTTATGCCTATATGGTGGCTTATAACGACGCCAATACTCAAAAGATCGCTCCGCTTTCTACGACTTATCTTGAGCCAATGGGGATCTACTCAAGCAAAGTAAAAAAAGTAGAAGAGTTTAAAACAGGCGCTACAATTGCGATTCCGAACGACGGCGCAAATGAATCACGTGCATTGTTATTATTACAATCTGCAGGTCTGGTAAAACTTAAACCAAACTTTGACCTAGTAAAAGGTACGCCTGCTGACATTACTGAAAATGCGAAAAAGATTGTGATTAAGCCAATTCAAATGGCGACTGCAGTTCGTGTGAAAGATGAAGTTGATGCGATTGTTCTAGGTAATACTTTGGCAATGGAAGGTGGTCTGAACGTATTGAAAGATGCGATCTATTACGAAGCGATTGATCAAAGTACTAAAATGAATGTTAACATTTTAGCTGTCGCTGCTGACCGTCAAAATGATCCTGTACTTCAAAAAGTTGGCCAGTTGTATCATACTCCTGCTGTGAAAGCCTATGTTGATGAACACTTCGGTGGTACTAAAGTTGCTGTCAATAAACCAGTGACTTATTTAACCGAAGAAAAGTAATACAATAATCAATATTCAGAACAGGCAAGATTTCTTGCCTGTTTTTTTATTCGTGATGCAGTATTTGACACTATGATTGAATTTAAAGACATCTCCAAACAGTATGAGCTCAAGGGTCAAACCTTACGTGCCTTGAATCGGATCAATTTACAGATTCCAACCGGCAGTATCTTTGGCATTATTGGCTATAGTGGTGCTGGTAAAAGTACCCTGATCCGCCTGATTAATCTGCTTGAACGCCCAACGTCTGGTCAGGTGATTATCAATGGCACGAACTTTACTGCTTTGGATGCCAAATCATTGCGTCAGGAACGTACCCAGATCGGCATGATTTTTCAGCATTTTAACTTGATGCAGACTAAAACAGTGGCTGCCAATATTGAAATGCCAATGAAGTTGCTTGGCTGGAGTAAGGCTGAACGGGAAAAACGTCTCGGAGAACTGCTGGATTTTATTGACCTAAAACATAAGCGTCATGCTTTTCCGGACGAGTTATCAGGCGGTCAAAAGCAGCGTGTCGGTATTGCGCGTGCCCTCGCGAATCATCCCAAAATTCTGCTGTGTGATGAAGCAACTTCTGCTTTAGATCCGCAAACCACCAAATCTGTACTGCAATTGCTGAAACGCATTAATCAGGAACAAGGCATTACCATTGTTATGGTCACCCATGAAATGGATGTCATTGAGACCGTATGTGATTATGTGGCTGTCATGGAAAAAGGTGATGTGATTGAAACCGGTTCTACCCTGCAGATCTTTAGTCAACCTCAGCATCCAACAACCAAGAATTTCATTCAAACTGTACTCCAGCAAAACTTGCCAGTGAATATTCTGGCGAATCTGGAAAACCAGAATCATCACAGTATTTATTGTTTAAAATTCCTGGGCAGCTCAGCGCAGGAAACCGTGATTCAAGGTGTGATCAAACAGTTTGATGTCAGTTTAAATATCCTGTTTGCCAATATGACAGAAATTAATGGTTCAGTGATTGGCCAGATGTTTATCCAACTTTTAGGCGATCCAGCGCAAATCACAGCGGCAATGCAATATCTGAGAGATAACGGCGTACAAGTAGATCAAGCAGGAGTACAAGAATGAGAGACTTAATTGTACAGTGGTTGACCACCATTACTGCGCCATTCTGGAAAAGTTCACTATCGATGGATCAGTTTGTTACTGCACTGCAAGAAACCTTTCACATGGTGTTCTTCGCAATGCTGTTTGGCTGTATCTGGGGCTTTATTCAGGCGATCATTTTACTTGTCACTCGCCCAAACGGGATTCTGCCAAACCGTGTGATTTATCATGCTCTAAACCCGATTGTGAATGCACTGCGTTCCCTACCCTTTATTATTCTGCTGATTGCAGTGATTCCACTAACCAAGTTTTTGGTCGGAACATCAATTGGTACTTGGGCAGCGATTGTGCCTCTGACTATTTATGTCGGTCCTTATATTGGTCGTCTAGTCGAGACTTCTCTGCTAGAAGTGAATGAGGGGATTATCGAATCTGCACAAGCCATGGGTGCAACACCAATGCAGATCATCTTTAAGTTTATTCTGCCGGAAGCGCGTAGCTCACTCATTCTTAACCTGACGACTGCAACCATCAGTCTAATTGGTGCAACGGCGATGGCTGGAGCAGTTGGTGCCGGCGGCATTGGTGATCTGGCAATTTCTTATGGTTATCAGCGTTTTGATACCTCTGTGGTGATCATGACTGTGATTGTTTTATTGATCCTGGTACAGATTGTACAAAGTGTCGGTGACTGGTTATCGCGACTTCGTTAAGCTAAATTCCTAAGTAAATAAAGCCCTCTTTTTGAGGGTTTTATTTTCTACCCATAAAAATATCTGCATCTTAAACATCGAAGCGAACATTTGATACATGACTTAGCAGCATGGATGCTGCCGTTGATCTGTGGCACATGGAAGTGCCATCAGATCAACGAGGGGTTTTGTTACTTTTGGCCCGTCAAAAGTAAGGCATAACTACTCAAAATTTAAATTAAAGTAAAAATAATGAAATTCTAATTTTCAAATAACTTTATGAATAAACTTACTGACACTTGAAATTCTTCTTTTACTTTTGAAAGATGAATAGCACTGCTATGCAAGGTAACAAAAATCTTCTGTTAGCTTGATGATACGTCCCTGTATCACAAGCCAACGGCGACATCCATGTCGCCTAATACAAATTCAATTTGGATACGTAGTTCTATTCCGATAAAATGATAAACATGACTTTAAGTCAATTCTAATTCACAATCTAAAAGTTCAGCATTTCCCCTCAATTTCAAACTGAAACAATAAATCCCGTGCTAAACTATCGAGTGGTTTTTGCAGGGACTCATTTATGCACTTTGTTCATCTTGGTATTCATACAGAATTTTCGATTACTGAATCCATCGTACGTATACCTGACTTGGTCAAAGCTGCTGCGAATGACGAGATGCCAGCACTCGCGCTGACTGATTTATCCAATCTACATGCTGCTGTTAAATTCTATAAAAAATGTTTGGATAAAGGCATCAAACCGATTCTTGGCTCTGAAATTCGTCTGAATGATGCTGAGCATCGGGTTACCCTGCTTTCCATGACCAACAAAGGCTGGCGCAACCTGACCGAACTGGTGTCTGAAGGTTATATCAGCGGCCAGCAACTGGATATTCCTTGCGTACAAAAAGATTGGATCTTGAATCAGCACGATGACATGATCGTATTGCTCGGTATGCAGTCCGATGTCGGCAAAATGCTGATTACTTCAAATCCCGATAAAGCTGAACCGCTACTGCAAGAATGGGTAGAGAAATTTGGAAATCGTGTTTATCTCGCCCTCACCCGCACTGGCCGTGCTAATGAAGATACTTTCATTGAAGAAGCGGTAAAGCTCGCAAAGAAATATAATATTGGTGTAGTTGCACATAATGATGTGCATTTTATTGCACGCGAAGACTTTGAAGCACATGAAGCGCGTGTCTGTATCGCAGATGGTTATGTGCTTGGTGATAATCGCCGTCCTAAAACCTATAGCCCTGAGCAATATTTTAAAAGCTCAACAGAAATGGCGGAACTGTTTAGCGATATTCCAACCGCGATTGAAAACACCTTCCATATCGCAAAACGTTGTAATGTCACCCTACGTTTAGGTTTCAACGATCTACCAGATTATCCAATTCCTGAAGGCCATACTATTGACACCTACTTCGCACATTTATGTGAAGAAGGTTTAGAAGAACGCCTGAACTTCCTGTATCCACCAGAAAAACGTGAAGAAGACTGGCCTATAATCCGTCAGCCTTATGATGAACGTCTGGCCTTTGAGATCAAGATTATTCTGGATATGGGCTTCCCAGGGTACTTCTTGATCGTCATGGACTTCATTCAATGGTCCAAAGGAAATGGCGTACCGGTAGGTCCGGGCCGTGGTTCAGGTGCGGGTTCCCTCGTAGCCTATAGTTTGAAAATTACCGATCTTGATCCTCTGCGCTATGACCTGCTGTTCGAACGTTTCTTGAACCCGGAACGTGTTTCGATGCCCGACTTTGACGTCGATTTCTGTATCGCTGGTCGTGACCGCGTAATTGACTATGTGGCACGGACTTATGGTCGTGATGCGGTATCGCAAATTGCGACTTTCGGTACCATGGCAGCGAAAGGTGCGATTCGAGATGTAGCCCGTGTCTTGGGTAAATCTTATGGTCTGGCTGATCGTATTTCCAAACTGATTCCAACCAAGCCTCTGGGTTTAAGCCTTGAAGAATCATTGGAAGCTGAACCTCAACTGAAAGATATCGTCACCAATCCATCAAATCCCGATTATGACGATGCCTCAGAAATCTGGGAAATGGCACTCAAGCTTGAAGGCATTACCCGTAATACCGGTAAACATGCCGGTGGTGTAGTGATTGCACCGACCAAACTGACCGACTATTCAGCCGTGATGTGTGATGCGGATGGTACTGCACGTGTTGCTCAATTCGATAAGGATGATGTCGAAGCTGCTGGCTTGGTCAAATTCGACTTCTTGGGTCTACGTAACCTGACCGTGATTGAAGATGCGATCAAGCATATCAATGCCCGCCCAGACGTGACCGAACCGGTGAATATTTCCTATATTCCGCTGGATGACAAGCCAGCCTATAACATCTTCGCGACGGCGAATACCACCGCGGTATTCCAGTTTGAATCCGTCGGCATGAAGAAAATGCTCAAGGAAGCACGTCCAAGCAAGTTCGAAGAAATTATCGCCTTCGTATCGCTATACCGTCCGGGTCCAATGGACCTGATTCCTGACTTTATCCATCGTATGCATGGTGGCGAGTTTGAATACCTGCATCCATTACTGGAAAAGGTATTAGAGCCGACTTACGGGATCATGGTATACCAAGAACAGGTAATGCAGTCGGCACAGTTCTGTGCCGGCTATAGCTTGGGTGGTGCGGACTTACTTCGTCGTGCGATGGGTAAGAAAAAACCTGAAGAAATGGTCAAGCAGCGTAAGATCTTCATTGAAGGTGCTGCGAAAAAAGATATCGATGAAGCAACGGCGAACCATATCTTCGACTATATGGAAAAATTCGCAGGCTATGGCTTTAACAAATCGCATGCTGCAGCCTATGCACTTGTCGCCTATCAAACAGCTTGGTTGAAAGCGCATTATCCTGCTGAATTCATGTCAGCGGTGATGACCTCGGAAATGCAGAACACTGATAACGTGGTGTTCCTGATTGATGATTGCCGTCATAACGGACTGGAAGTATTACCACCATCGGTGAATATGTCGATTTACCAGTTCCATGCCAGTGATCCAAAAACCATTGTTTATGGTTTAGGTGCGATTAAAGGCGTGGGTGAAGCGGCAATGCAGTCCGTGATTGAATCACGTCAGAAAGAAGGTCCTTATAAAGACCTGTTTGACTTCTGTCACCGTATCGACCTGAAAAAAATCAATAAACGTACGCTCGAAGCCTTGATCCGTGCGGGTGCACTAGATTGTCTAGGCATTGAACGTGCTGACCTAATGGCACAATTGCCTGAAGCGGTACAAGCTGCGGATCAGGCGCGTCAGAACCGTGAAACCGGGATCATGGATCTGTTCGGGGAAGTTGAAGAAGTCCAACGTAAACCTGCCAAACCGGTGAAACCTTGGTCAGATGAAGTTCGTCTGAAAGGTGAAAAAGATACCTTAGGTCTATACCTGACTGGTCACCCAATTGATGTATATCGTAATGAACTAAAAGCTTTTGTACCTTGTCAGATCAATGAATTAACCCCAACCCGTCGTGGTGTAACGACTGTGTTTGCCGGTCTGGTAGTCGATGTCGCTAACTTCCCGAACCGGATGATGGTGACATTAGATGATGGTACGGCACGTATCGAAATTTCCACCAACCATGAACGCTTCCAGCGCTTTAAAGACATCGTTCAGGTCGATAAAGTGGTAGTGATTGAAGGTGAAATCTACGAACGTGAAGGTTTTGACCGTCCACTCGGTCGTTTAACTAAGGCCTTTAGCCTGAATGAAATCCGTCAGAAACGTGCTAACAGCATCAAGATTACCTTGCAAGCTGAACATTACAGCAAAACCCTCAGCCGTGACTTGCAGCAGATTCTAGTGCCATATACCAATGTGGACATGAGCACGCATATTCCAGTGATTCTATATCTGGATTATGGCTATGCCACGGCCGAACTGCATCTGGGTTTAAGCTGGAAAGTTGCGCCGCTGGATGATCTTCTCGCCAAGCTACGTGATTATTTTGGCAAGACTGCGCTCTATATCGAGTATCAGGTGAAGTCTAAAGCTGCACGTGCCGTATCTTATGAAGAAGCTAAGCCAGTTGAGGTTCCACCTCCACCTGCTGACATGAGTATGGACGATGCGCTGGCACAATATGAAGCTGAATCTCAGCCGCAGTATTCATAAATCTCCCATTTTAATATATCCAAACTGGAATCATCATGAGTCAAATTGACAATGCTGCTGTTTCAGCACATCTCTCCCATGTGCGTATTATCATGGTTAATACTACCCTGCCTGCCAATATTGGTAGTGCCTTACGTGCCATGAAAACCATGGGCCTGTGCAAGCTGGTTCTGGTTGCGCCTAAAACCTATCCTCATCCGGATATTGATGCACTTGCTGCAGGTGCAACCGATCTGATCGAGCAGATTGAAATCGTAGAAACGCTAGAAGAAGCCATTAAAGATTGCCAGATCGTCTTTGGTACCAGCGCACGTAGCCGCACTATTCCATGGCCTTTACTAGATGTTCGCCCTGCTGCTGAAAAAGCACTTTCAGCTGTAGTTGAAGATAAACAGGAAATTGCGATTCTGTTTGGCCGTGAAGACCGCGGTCTGACCAATGAAGAACTGGCGATGGCGAATTATCACTTAACCATTCCTGTGAATACTGACTATGGCGTACTCAATGTTGCTCAAGCCATTCAGGTGATCTGCTATGAACTGCGTATGGCAGCACTGGATCAGGTTGAACACCCACGTGATCCCAAAGCCAACATGCAAGTCATTGATGGCATTGAAATGGAGTGGGATGAACCGCTGGTGACCCATGAACAGATGGAACAGTTCTACCCGCATCTGGAAAAAATGCTGGCAGAAATTGAATTTATGGATCCAAAAAACCCACGATTACTTCCTTTACGCTTGCGTCGCCTTTTCGGACGTATACAATTAGATCGTATGGAATATCACTTACTTCGTGGTATTTTCACTCGTGTTCAGGCACTGAATAACGGCACCTGGAAAAAATCTTCCCATACATCACAACAGGATGAGGATCAAAACTAATGCTAAAACAGCTCAAAGAAGATATCCAAGCTGTCTTTGCGCGCGATCCTGCAGCACGCAATACCTTAGAAGTCTTAACCACCTACCCTGGCATCCATGCACTGATTATGCATCGCATGGCACATGAGCTATGGAAAAAAGACTGTAAAGGTTCAGCGCGTGTTTTGTCCTCTTTTAGCCGTTTTGCAACAGGTATCGAAATTCATCCGGGCGCCAAGATTGGTAAACGTTTTTTCATTGATCATGGCATGGGCGTTGTGATTGGCGAAACTGCGGAAATTGGCGATGATGTCACCCTGTATCATGGCGTCACTTTAGGTGGTACCACCTGGAATAAAGGCAAGCGTCACCCGACTCTGGAAGATGGTGTTGTTGTTGGTGCAGGTGCCAAAATTCTGGGCCCATTTACTGTAGGTAAGAATGCCAAGGTTGGTTCCAATGCTGTGGTTACCAAAGCAGTTCCGCCGAATACCACAGCGGTCGGCAATCCTGCCCGATTTATTACCAAAGACCAGCCAAAAGAGGATGCTGAAGCACGTCGTCGTGATTATGCGGAAAGCATTGGTTTCCAGCCTTATGCAACTACACAGGATCAGACCGACCCGATTCTGGAAGGTATGCGTGTTCTACTTGACCGTATTCAACAAAATGAAAAACGCATGAATACACTGTGCAACCGCCTGTCTCTGCTTGACCCGACTTTTAAGAAAAACCAGTTAAATGAACAGCCGTTTAGCAAGGAAGAACTTAAAATTCTGGAAGATGCGCGCCGTGAGTGCGAAGCACAAACCAGTCAGTCCAAGGCCTGACTATAAATCGTAATTCTTTTGTAACACGCATTTGCTTGCATGATCGCAGCACTTTTCATAGACTGACGATCATGCATTTTTTGAATAGATGTTTTAAAAAATAACATGAATGGACGGATATTATGACCTTGAAGCCCTTAGCAATTGCTTGCTTAGCTTTTACCATGACGGCGTGCTCTATGGCACCGACCTCAAGCAAACAAGAACAGAAACCAGCTGATCAGGTAGTTTTTGTTGAACCTGAACTTACTCCGCCATTTTATGCTTTAAATCCATTTAACTATAACGAACCACCTCCATTTGAAGTTCATTTGCAAAAAGCCGCTGCGCAGCCAGTGACGAAAATGGTGGTCACTGATCCTAAAGATCCGTCTAAACAGTTAACCCTAGATGTGAACAAGCTGATCATCCCGATGGTGGATAGCAATACACGCAGTATGCGTTATGCAGCACTTGCCAATGAAAATGAAATCGACATTACCGAAATCGATGATTTCTTGCAGATGGTAGAAGGTAAAGCGCGTCATTATCCACCCCGCTTTAGCGACCGTCAGGAACGCCGTGGTTTTGAAGCAAAACTTCGCGAAGTTTCTCAACAGCTGGATACCTTGGCTTCACGTCCGAATGCTTCCTTTGATGTCTTAATGCGTGCATTTAAGGCCAGCGTGATGGCACGTAATCTTGATTTGGGTTCTATCTATACCACCAAATCAATGACCTATGCACAGCGCATTCTTCGTATTAACCAGGATGATGCTGAAGCAAACTTCTGGTTCGGTTTTGGTCTGTCTGAAGGTGGTGGTCACCGCGAAGCAATTCAGTATCTGGACAAGGCAATGCAGGCAGGTGTTCAAGAAGCTTATTTATCTGCGGCAAATAACTACATTGCCATGGAGAATAAAAAGAACGCTGTTCAGGTTCTGAATAATTACAAAATTAAATATCCGCAAGAAGCTGAAGTCGCTGATCGTCTGATTCAGGAAATTGAAAAACAGGGTCGCTGGAACGTATGGCAAGTCATGCAAACAGCCGCTCCTGCACCAACAACCCCTGCACCTACACCAGCACAATAAGCTATATTTCAGATTCATAATATTACAAATAGACCGCTCCGGCGGTCTATTTTTATGGGAAAAAATTAGTAAAATACAAAGCATTATCAAGCTTTATAATTTTAAATGAGTGTTCAAAGTCTTTATGCACGAGAAAATAAATAAGATAGCATTACTTTGCACTGTACTCATGACAGCTGTACTGAGTGGCTGTCAGGTGGTGAGTGTTAAAGAGCAGGCTATTAATGTCACCATCAATAATGAACGCGATAGCATTCTTACACGCGATAAGTTGAGTGAAGCCAGTCTGAATGTCCTATCCATGACCGGACGTGAAGCACAAGTCTGTGAAAATAATCCAGAAGAATGTGTGAAAGAGCTACAAGAAATTCCACAGATTCTGGATGAGCAATTACTTTCAACATCGAGTGAATTATATCTAGCTAAATCACTCCAGCTTGGTAAATCGGCTGAATGTAAAACCAGTGCTCTGGCTAAGACCCGATCTGAAGAAAAACAGCAACTGCAAACCCAGAACCTGCAAAAATGTCAGGAACAGCAGTTACAAATGCTGGATAAAAGTATCCGCTACAGTTATGCCTATCTGTTTCAGACTGAACGTGCACCACAGGACCGGATCTTCGACAACCGACAAGTTCAGATTCGTGACTTTTATAACCTGGCAATTGCTCATTTAATCCAGATCTACGCAGAACGTTATAAAACCAAAGAAGCCGGTCAACGTCTGCAGGTTGGAAACAGTATCTATACCATTAATCTGGACAATTTCCCCCAGCTCAAGAATCAGCCAATTGAACAGTTAATGTCGACCTATAACATGAACTTCTCTGGTCTGCGCTCGATTACCCGTCGTGACGGTTTCGGCTCTGAGTTTCTGGTGGTCTTGCCAGAAGAAGAAATTTCCAAAAAAGATAAAAAATATCTGGTCGATCCACTAAATCACCAATATCAAAATGGCATAAATCCTTTTATTCATTCAGCACGTTATCTGGCAACCACGATTACCGCCATTCCAGAATCAGCAAACTCTGTAGAACAGATCCTGAATAACAGCAACTTCCATTTAAAACTTTATGACCCGTATAAATATGACAAGATTAAAGTTGCCAATAAGGAATATGCTTTAGCGGCAAACTTTTCAGCGCCTTATGGGCTATGGCTGGCAGAAAACAATCTGGGACGCGCAGCTTATCTGACACTGATCAATCGTGACGATAATCTGGTCATGCCGCATCTGTTTATGCTGGAACCTTACAATCCAAATAAGAAGGTTTTATTGCTGATTCATGGTTTGGCCAGCAGCCCGGAAGCCTGGATTCGTTTAACGAATGATATTATGGGTGATCCGGTCTTAAGAGAAAATTTCCAGGTGTGGCAGGTCTTCTACTCAACCAACATGCCTATTCTGGAAAGCCGTTTCCAGATTAATGCGCTGCTTCAACAAGGTTTCGCGCGTATTAGCAATAATGCACCAGCCAAAAAAGAAGCTGTACTGGTCGGACACAGTATGGGTGGTGTCATTGCCCGTCTATTGGTGAGTGATGCAGATATTACCGAGCCCGCTTTTAATATTGTAAAAGATTCAAAGCTGACCAAGTTCCGGGACAATCCACTCTTTAAAGCGCGTTTCAAAATGCAGCCTGTTCCGAATTTCAGTCGTGCTATTTTCCTGGCAGCACCGCATAAAGGGACCGATTATGCAGATCGCTGGCATACCAAACTGGCACGTAAAATTATTCGTGTGCCAAGTGCCTTTTTGGGTGCATTTGCTGACACTGTCCAAGGTGAAATTGGCTTAAGTGATTTTCTGCATGAAGTTGGTCATGATCTGATTCAGAATGGGCCGAGTGATCTTAGTAAGAAATCAAAATTCACGGCACTGACTAAAGATATTAATCCGGCACCAGGTTTCAAATTTCACTCGATTATTGGCAATAATACAGATAGTGATGATGAAAACATCATGACTGATGATGTCGTTGCTTATCAGAGTGCATATCTTGAAGGAGCGGCTTCCAATAAAATTATCAAAGGTGGACATTCCGTTCAGGAAACGCCTGAGGCTGTACTGGAACTCCGCCGCCTTCTCAGATTACATCTGGTCGACCTGGGATTGTATGACCCTGATTAAATTTTGATGAAAGATATAAAAAAGCTGCCTCTGGGTGGCTTTTTTTATGGGCAACCCATGTATCAATACCCTTTTATGCTTTATATCGACTAAGTCCGTCCAAATACAGATTCCTGCGGATTTATGTTTCTTTCTAAAAATTAAATTTGTTAGACTTGAGACAATTATTTTTGACATTCAAACCAGTCTTTACAGGATTTTAGCTTAGGCTATTTTCCAGGTTTTCCGAGGATAGTGTTTCGGAAAAAGATTCAGGTTTTGCTTTATATATTTAAAGGATTTTTTCTTAATGACCAGTTCAGAACTTGTGGCTGATCTCTCTAGCTTAACGCCCATGATGCAGCAGTACATGTCGGTCAAAATGCAGCATCCACACTCATTGATGTTTTATCGCATGGGTGATTTCTATGAACTGTTCTTTGAAGATGCCCATAAGGCCGCCAAAATTTTAGGCATTACCCTGACCCATCGCGGTAAAGCCAATGGCCAGCCAATTCCCATGGCCGGTGTACCTTTCCATGCTGCTGAAGGCTATCTGGCTCGTCTGGTGAAAAAAGGCGAAACGGTGGTGATCTGCGAGCAGATCGGTGAAGTGACTGGTAAAGGTCCAGTTGAACGTGGGGTCGTCCGGATTATCACTCCCGGGACTTTAACTGATGATGCCTTATTAGGTGCGCATCAAACCTCCAACCTGGTGGCTCTGTGTGTTCACCAGCAACAAATCGGAATTGCACTTCTCGACCTGAGTGCGGGTTTATTTAAAGTCCAGCAAATCGATTATGACTTAAGTCAGTTAGCCATTGAATTGGCACGCCTCATGCCTAGCGAAATTGTGATTGATGAAAATCTGCAAGATCAAGCACTGGTAGAACACTTAAAACAACAGCTAGATGTTCCAATCAGTAAACGTCCGAATGTCGACTTCAACCAGAACAATGCCCAGAAGACCTTATGCGACCAGTTTGCAGTAAGTACACTTTCAGGTTTCGGAATTGATCATCTGCCTTTGGCCAAAGCTGCTGCGGCTGCATTGATTCACTATGCCAAAGAAACCCAGAAAACGGCTTTACCGCATATCCGAACCATTCAACTGGAACAAAGTTCAGACTTTATTGCACTGGATCCAGTCACCCGTCGCAACCTCGAATTGATTGAGCCTTTATTTGAACATGGCACTTCATTGTTTCAGCTGATCAATGACTGTCAGACCGCTATGGGTGGCCGTCTGCTTAGCCGCACCCTGATGCAACCGCTTCGTGATACTGCGATACTGGATGAGCGACTGGATGCGACACAGGCATTGCTTGAAGGTTTCCATGAATCGCCAGTCCGTCTGGTCTTAAAAGAAATCAGTGATATTGAACGTGTACTCAGCCGTATCGCTTTAGGTAGTGCTCGTCCACGCGATCTGGTTCAATTACGTCAAGCCTGTGCACAGATTCCATTTTTACGCCATGCGTTACAACCGCTGTTAAGTCAGCAGAATTCGAAATTATTGCAACAGCTGAATGAAGAACTGGGCGATTTTCATGGCCTGCATCAGCGCCTGATGTCCGCCATTGTTGAAAATCCACCGGTATTGCTACGTGATGGCAATGTCATTGCAGAAGGTTTCGATAGCGAGCTGGATGAGCTGCGTAAAATCCGTGATCATGCCGGACAGTTCCTGATTGATCTGGAGATTAAGGAACGTGAGCAAAGCGGCATTCCTACCCTGAAAATCGGCTATAACCGTGTCAGTGGTTATTATATCGAACTGACTCGTGCACAAGCTGAACAGGCACCTGAACATTATATCCGTCGCCAAACGCTGAAAAATGCTGAGCGTTATATCACGCATGAACTAAAAGCTTTTGAAGATAAAGTATTGTCTAGCGAATCCCGTGCACTTGCTCGCGAGAAAATGCTATTCGAAATGTTGCTGGATGAACTGCGTCAGGATATTGGCAATCTACAGATGATGAGCAGTGCGATTGCCCAGATCGATCTGTTGGCAAACTTTGCCCATCAGGCACGTTTACGCAATTGGGCACGACCAAAATTCAGCCCTGAAATTGGTGTGAAAATCGTTGCCGGCCGTCATCCTGTGGTTGAAGCCTTAAGCAAGGCAGCCTTTACTCCAAATGATACCCAGCTGGATTATCAGCACCGTATGGCCATTATCACCGGTCCAAATATGGGTGGTAAATCCACCTTTATGCGCCAGACTGCCCTGATTGCCCTACTGGCTTATTGCGGTAGTTATGTGCCAGCGCAATCGACAACACTGGGTCCAATTGACCGAATCTTTACCCGGATTGGCTCTGCAGATGATTTGTCGACTGGCAAATCAACCTTTATGGTGGAAATGACGGAAACTTCGCAAATTCTGCATCATGCTACCAGTCAATCTCTGGTTCTGATGGATGAAGTGGGTCGTGGAACCAGTACTTATGACGGGCTGTCCCTGGCTTGGGCTTGTGTGCTGGATCTGACTAAACGGATTCAATGTCTATGTCTGTTCGCAACGCATTATTTTGAGCTAACCGAACTGGACAAAGAAGCAGGAATTGATAACTATCATGTCACAGCCAAAGAACTAAATGGCAACCTTATTCTGCTGCATAAAGTCCAACATGGCCCAGCTAGCCAGAGTCATGGTTTACAAGTGGCTAAACTGGCAGGTATTCCTGCGGCTGTAATTAAAGAAGCTCAGCATCGCTTGAAGATTCTGGAAAAGCAGCATCAGGCCAAACCACAGAGTCCGCAGCATGATCTGTTTGCGATGCCTGAAATCATCGAAAAAGTCATCGAGATTGAAAAGCCTTCAGCAGCGCTTGAATTATTAGAAGACATTGATGTCGACAATCTGAGCCCACGTGAAGCATTACAGCAACTTTATGCTCTTAAAGATCTCATGAAACAGCCAAGTTAAAATCTCTTCTAAGCCCTATCCCGCATAGGGCTTAGCTGATGATGATTCTCATTCCCTAAGCCTTTCATCCAATCATCGCAGTTTTTTCAAATTTAACAGCCCTATATATAACAAATATCAATAAAAGGAATTGTTTGTTCCCTCTATTTTTGCCTAAAATACGGTATTCGTCATTAGAACCATATTTTTTAGGTAGCTGTCGCCATGACCTTCGTTGTCACTGAAAATTGTATTAAATGTAAATATCAAGACTGTGTTGAAGTTTGCCCAGTAGACTGTTTCTATGAAGGTCCTAACTTCCTTGTGATTAACCCGGACGAGTGTATCGACTGCGCGTTATGTGAGCCTGAATGTCCTGCGAATGCAATTTTCTCTGAAGATGAATTACCGGAAGGCCAAGAAGTCTTTATCGAGCTAAATGCTGAACTGTCTCAAAAATGGCCGAACATCACACAAATTGGTGAGCAACCTGCTGACCGTGAAGAGTGGAATGGTAAAACTGATAAATTACAATATCTTGAAAAATAATTTTTCAAATCTTAAAAAAAGACCAGCATAGACTGGTCTTTTTTTATACCCCATCCACACATTTCATTGCAATTTATCCTGATTTTCTCCGTAAAAGTGGACTAAAATAGCGCTATTTTAAAATATCTGAATTGCTATCAATGAAGCATTTAATAAAGGGGTTATTGAGTGTTTGTATAATCCCGCTTGTCTTTGTAGGATGTGCTACCACCACAAAACAGTCTGGTAAAGTAACTCCAGATAAAAGGATTTACATCCCAGAAGAACGAGTCCAGTACAACCATAAACCACAGCCTAAACCGGTTCCTTATGTCTATACTCACTGGGTATCGGCACTAAATAACCTGTCTCTTGTACGTGAATATGAAAACTTTTTGGCCCAGCAAGGGGTCGGAAATATTATTCCAAGTTTTGAGCTGATGCGTACTGCACGGGATTGGGCTAAATGTGGTCGATCGCAATATATGATTCCAAGCCGTGAGCTCTGGTCAAATCAGGTGCCTACTTTACGTGTCTTCAAATATCTGGTTGCTGCCAATGTACTGACTGATTTTGAAGTCACTTCGGTTTATCGTGACCTGCCTTTAAATCAGTGTGCCGGTGGAGCCAATTCTTCACGTCACCTGTTTAACTCGGCAATTGATTTTCGGATCGGACCTGAGTACCCACAGGCTCAGGATTATGCAGCAATTGAAAATACCAAGTTCAAACTGTGCCAGTTTTGGTTACAGCATGGACAAAGCCTGAATATGGGGCTCGGTTTATATGCCTCTGGCCAAATCCATATTGATACTCAAGGTTATCGCACTTGGGGCCCGGATTTAAGTCGTCGCTCATCAATGTGTAATTACTAAGTCATTTCATTTTCTATACAAAGCCAGCTTTTGGCTTTGTATAGCCTAAAAAATCAGCGAATATAGAACAATAAATTGCGCTGTGCCCGGAAAAGTTTAAAATGCACGCATCACAACAAAGGTGCGAGTACTATGCAACAAATGTGGACAGATATTGACCGCTACATTGATTCACATTTAATTCCTGAAGATCCTATCCTGAATCAGACTCTTGAAAATACTGCTGCACATGGTTTTCCAGATCATCTGGCTGTTGCGCCGAATCAGGGCATGCTGCTGCAAATGCTGATCCAGATGAATAAGTGCAAGCGCGTACTGGAACTAGGAACCTTTGCTGCATATAGCACCATGTGGCTGGCTCGTGCCCTCCCTGAAGACGGTTATATCCTGACAATCGAAGGCCGTGATACACATGCTGCGATGGGACAGGAAAATATTGATCGTGCACAGTTAAAACAGAAAGTTGAGCTGAAATGTGGCCGTGCTGCAGATGTGCTTCGTGCCCTGCCTGAAGATACTGAAGCTTTCGACTTTATTTTTATTGATGCCGATAAGCAAAGCTATCCTGAATATCTGGAGCTGAGCTTAAACTTTTCTCACTCCGGTACCATTATCTTCCTGGACAATGTGATTCGTGCCGGTGATATCATCAATCCGGATAATAAAAAACCAAGTATTGAAGGCATTCGTGACATGTTTAAAGCGCTGGAAAATCATCCACGTATCTTATCTTGTACTGCTTTACAGACCGTTGGCAGTAAAGGACATGATGGTTTTGCACTCGCAATTGTCAAATAATACAACTAGAACAAAAATCAGCCAATAAAGTATTCTCGATAAATAACATCATCTTACAGAATGTAACCACAGAGTTATCCACAATATATGAGGATAACTCTGGTTATTTTTAATTCAAGCTGTAACAATTTATCAAAAAATACATTTCTGTAGGTTTTATCACCCTCTTTCTACTTCGCTACCAATAATGGCACTTTAGAATTTCGGAAAATCGTTGTCGCAATACTGCCCAAGAAGAACTGGTGGATCTTGCTGTGACTGAATGCCCCCAAGACAATTAACTGAATCCCATGTTCCTGCTGATAAGACAGGATATTTTCAGCCACTTCTCCGTAGCGGTATTCTGGAACGACCTCTAGTCCTGCTTCTGTCAAATATTGCAGAGGCTCATTCAGGATTTCCACATGATCCCCGATATAAAGCAGATGACATTGTAATTGTCTTAATAAATCACTTTCTGCAATACGTTTCATCATCTTCACACAGGTTGGTGAATATTCATAAGCAAAGATAAAACGTGTCGGTGGTCTGAAGTGTTCCCCTACAGTCATCACTGTACAGTTAGCACCACGGATAAAGTTTTCTACATTGGTGCCGATTGGCTTATTTTTCTCGGCAGAACGCTCACCGAGTAGTCCAATGACTGCAATATCATCAGGTTTTAGAATCTGAAAACTTTGTTCCAGAAAATCACCCTTTTCCTGAATATGGGTGGTGCGGATGCCATAATCTTTAAAGATACGGTCCGAAATATGCTGGAGCAGATTATTGCTATAACTAAGCGCAATTTCACTTTGCTTTTGCTCCAGCTCAGCCAGCTCTTTAAGCAACATGGCATTGCTTTCAAAGCCAATCACACCGCTAATTTCCCCAAGATGATAACTGGCCGGGTAATAATCCAGAACCTGTAATAAAACCAGTTCACGGCCGGTCTGTTTGGCAATCCATGCAGCCGCATCTGCAAGTGCGTTCGTGCATGGTGAGGAGTCTATGCAGGCAATGACACGTTTCATGTTCAGCCTCTCTTTTATAATAAAAATTTCTTAGTTATTTTTAACTTAGCACAAGCATTAGTAAATGTGCACTGAAATCTGTAAGGCTTGAATTGAAATATGTTAACTTTTATGTGATGTGATAAGACCTTTACCGAATATTAAGCACCTGATATAAATCCTTTTTCCAAGAACTTCTTTCACTATTTTAATCCCGATATCGAATCAATTTTGCCGGATTTCCGGCGACAATTGCACGCGCTTCAATATCTTTCGTGACCATGCTATTCATCCCTATAATCGCCTGATCGGCAATTTTCACCCCATCTTTTATGCCGACGTGGGCACCTAGCCAAACATCCCGACCAATCTCAATCCCTTTGGACCTGACTGGCTGCTGATAAATCGGCTGCTCCAGTTCCATCCCATGATCAAAGGCATAAAGATGACAATAGGCTGCGATGCGTACCTGATCATGCAGTTTAATCCCAACCCGACCACCATCCAGAATACAGTGATGATTGATTGCAACTTCGCTCCCTATCTCCAAAGGACCATGTAGCGTACAATCTGCCGCAATAAAGGTATTATCTCCGATACTAATTTTACGACCCGGCTCAGCAAAGATATGCGCCAACGGCGAAATAAAACAGTTTTCGCCAATTTCGACTGTTTCCATCTCCATCAGATAGGTCTGATATTCTTTCTGCCAAGCTTCAGCCCAACCACGATTCTTGGGTTTTAAGGACCAATATAGCCAAGGCATATAATTCAGGCGGTGTTTATGCTGCTCACGATATTTCAGTAATGGATCTGGTTCAGTCATCTGTGGCTTCTTCTATGATTTTTAATTGTTCACGTCCGCGAGTAACATCCTGAATCTTCAGAGCAAAAGGTTCAATCTGATGTTTCTGAAATTGTGCCTGAACCTGTACGCCTTCAGCCGAATATTCTTCCTGATAGTCAATCTGCTGCTGATTCAACTCATACTGAAAAATCGCCCACTCATTAAACTGGCAAGCAAATTCGACCTTTTTCTTTTCAATCAGCTCAATTTTTTCAGCTAATAACAAACATTGTCCAGCACAGCCGCCATAGGCACGGACCAGTCCGCCGGTGCCTAATTTAATACCGCCATACCAGCGATTCACCAGTACCAGTACATTGGTTAGCTCATTGCCTTCAATAGTCGCGAGGATCGGCCGGCCGGCGGTACCCGATGGCTCACCATCATCATTAAAGCGTACATGATGACCGATTTTCCAGGCCCAGCATTGATGAGTGGTGGTCGGATCACGATAGACCTCCAGAAAATCCTTCACATCCTGCTCATTTTCTACAGGTGTGGCAAAGGCCTGAAATCGGCTTTTTTTGATGTCTTCCTCAAAACTGACAAGGCTGGCAATGGTAAATGGCATAACTTCAGGCATTCAAATTTCACCTGTGCAGTATACCTGTTTTGATGGGGCAAAGAAAAAGCCTCTCTAAACGAGAGGCTTGATTCAATTTAATTTTATTAATTACTTTTAAATTTAACGTTCACGCAATGCTTCTTTAGCCTTGTTGAATGGCTTGATCAGATAGTCCATTACCGTTTTTGCGCCGGTACGAATGTCAACAGAGGCCACCATACCTGGTGTGATATTAAACTCCTGCCCGGCGGCATTTCTCAATTTGTCACTATCGGTACGGATATACACACGATAGTAGAACTGATCCTGTTTGACTTCATCCCGCAAGGTATCTGGCGAAATCACAGTCACTTTGCCTTTTAGACCGCCATAAATCGAGTAATCATAGGCAGTAATCTTAACCAGTGCTTCCTGATCAGGACGGATAAAAGCAATATCACGTGGTGAAATCCGAGCTTCAACCAGTAATTTTTCATCCAGAGGCACGATGGTCATCAGCTTGCCATTTTGTGGTACCACGCCACCCAAAGTCATGACATCAATTTCTTTGACCACGCCACGAACTGGGGATTTAAAAATGGTCCGGTTCAAGGTATCTGACTTGCCGCGTACCACCTGTTGCTGAGTTTCCACATCAGTATTGGCTTTGGAAAGTTCTTCCCGTGCTTTAACATAGTACTGGTTACGAATATCATTCATCTGGTTACGCAGGTCATTGGCTTCTCGCTTCAACCGTAAAACTTCAACTTCACTGGCTGCCCCTTTAGCCACCAATGGCGCGGTCATTTCCAGTTCCTGTTGTACCAGTACCAATGCCTGTTGCAAGCCGGCAAGAGATTCTTCCAGATTGGCACGACGTGACTGATACAGTGCGGTTTCTTCTTTAACCAGTTTCGGATATTTCAGCACTTCTTCAGGGAAAGACAATGGCGTACCACTCACTTCTGCACGTAAACGGGCGGAAGTCGCACGTGAAGCGATTAGTAAGGATTCTGATTCACCGACATTTGATTCAAAGCGGGTTGGATCAAGCTGAGCCAAGACTTGGCCACGTTCTACAATCTCGCCTTCTTTAACATTTAACTTGGTTAGAATGCCGCCCTCCAGAGACTGAATCACCTGTTCTTTGGAAGATGGAATGACTTTACCCGTACCGGTCGAGACCTCTTCCAGTTTAAATAGCCAGGCCCATGTCAATAGAATTAACAAGCCAATGCCCACAATCCAGATAATCAGACTAGATTTAGGTAATGGCGGTTCCTGAAAGCTCACTTTGTTTGAACGCGTTAATGTTTGTGGTTCACTCATGCGCTTGCTCCCACGACCCGTTTAGTTCCTACCTGTGACTGATTTAATATTTGGTCTCGTGGACCATCCATGACAATTTTGCCATCATTGACCACGAGAATACGGTCAACTAACTCCAGTACGGCGCGACGATGCGTTGCCACTACCAGTGTACGATGGGACAGATACCCTTTCAGATGATCAATTAACTGCTTTTCTGAAACGTCATCAATCGCTGCGGTTGGTTCATCTAGCAACAAAATTTTAGGCTGGCGGATCAGGAGCCGTGCCAGTAACAAGGCTTGACGCTGTCCACCCGAGAAGCCCACTCCACCTTCCAGAATGATATGATCCAGACCTTCTTTTTTCTCCTGAACAAAGTTAAGTGCACCAGTGATTTGCAAGGCTTCCAGAATCTGTTGATCTGTAGCGAGCGGTGCACCCAAAGTCAGGTTTTCACGGATACTGCCGTAAAAGAGTTGTGAATTCTGATTGAGCAGGCCCATATCACGGCGTACATCTGAAGGATCGATCAGAGTCAGATCAATACCATCCAGTTTGACCTTACCCTGTGCTGGGGTTTGCATGCCCGACAACAGTTGTAACAGCGTCGATTTACCTGCACCGTTACGGCCCAGAATTGCAATTTTTTCACCTGGCTTAATTTCCAGTTTTGGAATGACCAGACTCGGTTTGGGATCATCATCGCCGTATTTGAATACCACGCCACTCAGCTCATAATGACCATCCAATACAGGACGGTGAATCAGATGTGAATAATCCGGCTGATCCACCGGTTTTTTCATTAACTCATCCAGACCGCCTTTAGCAACTTTGGCTTGCTGTAAACGGCCCAAGACACCGGTAATTTGTGAAATAGGTGCCAGCATCCGTGATGATAAAATCGAACAGGCAACTAAAGCACCCGTGGTCATCTCACCATCCATCACCGCAAATGCACCGACCAAGACCACAATGGCAAAGGTGAGTCCCTGAATTTTTTGGGTCCATGCTGTCATTAAGCCAACAATTTTACGTTGTTGCATGCTGACATCAGCAGAGACTTCATTCATGTGATTCCATTGGTTCTGGAAGCGGGTTTCAGCTCTTAACAGCTTGATATCTTCAATCCCTTGTACGGCTTCCACTAATAAAGCATTACGGATCGCAGATTCACGCATTCCTAACTGTGCCAACTTAGCCAGTTTTTTCTGCGCCAGAATCCCTGGAAGAATCATGAGTGGTACTACCAGTAGCATGACCCAGAACAGGTTGCCGCCAATAATCCAGAAGATCCCCAGGAACAGGAAGAAGAATGGCAGATCTGCAATAGCCGTCACGGTAGTTGAAGTGACCAGTTCACGCACACCTTCGAGTTCACGAATCTGCGAAATAAACGTTCCGGTCGATTTGGAACGCTCACTGTTTTTAATTCTTAAGGAATGCCCAAATACCCGGTCAGATATTTTCAGGTCAGCCCGTTTACCAATAATGTCTGAAAGATAAATACGGGATACCCGCAATACAAACTCGAAAATCGCCGCAATCAGTACACCACCGGCCAACACCCATAAAGTAGGAATCGATTGTGAAGGAATGACACGGTCATAAACGTTCATCGAGAAGACAATCGTTGCCAAAGCCAGAATATTGGCGATTAAAGAGGCAAACATCACATCGATATAGCGTTTCCAGTCTTTCAATACAATTGACCAGAACCAGTTTTTCTCAAAGGGCTTGATATATTCGTCGACACGCGCATCCGGTACAGAAGACTCTGGTCGCAGGATATAAACATGCTTCGCACCAGCCTCTAACTGCTCGATGGTAAAACTTTGCGATAAACCGGCATCTCCACTCAGTTGTACACTGACATTGCCTTGTGTGTCGATACGTTCAATAACACCGACATCTCCGCTATCAAATTCAACCAATAAGGGCAAACGCCAGGGATTCAGCAGACTGCTATCAAATTTATTTTTACGGACATTCAATCCCATCTGACGGCTGACAATCTTGAGCATTTCATCAATGTCATGATGCTGGTTCCAGTCCAGTTGCAGACGAATCCGTTCCTCAGATGGTTCAATCCGATAATGCTTGGCAATATTCAAAACTGCCTGAAGCCACGGCTGATAATTTATTATAGTACTCATGGCTGAACTTCAAACCCCTGAATAGAAATACGGTTAAGCGCGTAAATATCCCGTGTACGACCTGTCACCTGAATGTATTGCACAATTGCCGAATAGATGTCATAGCGCGCTGATTCAATTTCCTGTGCTGCGCTGTGAATAGCCTGTTCTGCGTTTAATAAATCCACTACAGTCCGTGTGCCCAATTTATATTGTTCTTGATATAGCTCTTTGGTTCGTACCGTGGTTTCACGGCGCTGAGCCAGGACATCCATTTGTCTTTGTTTATTTTCAATCTGTTCCCGGATTAAGCGAACCTGATCCAGCACATCCAGATAAACGGTATTGACCTGTGCGCGTGCCGCTTCTTCGGCATAACTGGCAGCACGTGCCTGAGACCGAACAGCGCCCCCCTGATAAAAATTACTGCTAGCTTCAATCATAATTGAATTATAAAAGCCATCATCTTCATTATTATTTGGATTTCGACCATTGACTGCCTGACTTAAGCTACCTTTCAGATTAATGGTCGGATAACGGCTTAAACGTGCCTGATCTTTTTGCAATCGAGCTACATCTACCCCTGAATGTGCCAAGATCATGCTTGGAATCTGGGTAAATTCAGGATCCTGATAAAGATCAGCCTGGGTCACGATACGATCTGAAATTTCCCATTGGATTGCAGAGACATCAAATCCCAATAAAGTTCGTAGACGTTGCTGATATTGTCTTAACTGGGTCTGTTGCACGATCAGGTTAGATTGTGCAGCTTCCAGATTCGACTGCGCCTGAACCGGATCGGCCTGTGTGCTAATCCCGGCGCGGGCACGTAAATTGGCAATTTCTGCAATGCGTGCGATGCCCTGAATCTGCTGTTCGGCAATCTTGGTAATTTCCTGATAGCGCTTAATATTGACGATGGCATCCGCTACTTCCAGTGCCACCTGATCCAGACTCACCAATACTCTTGCCTGTTCTTCTGCCAATCTCGCCTCTTCAACACTGACATTGGTTTTAATCTTGCCAAAGTCATATAGCATCTGGGTTGCATTCAGAGAAACCACCTGACGTCCACGTTCACCTGAGGTCAAATCTCCGGTACCTACACCGCCAGATAACTGCGGATAATAGGCTGCTTTGGCCACATCAATATTGGCGGCCTGTGCAGATAAAGACGAAATACTCTGGGCAATTTCCGGACGACGCTGAACTGCTGTATGAACCGCCTCAATCAGACTCATTTTTGCAGGAATACCAGCATTTATAGGTCGAATTGAAGATTGTCCCTGCTACGGCCGACTAATCTGTGGCAGTTCGGCTACTTTTGAGGTATCCAGTGAGTACTGACTCAGTGAGCTAATATCAATCGTCTGCGCTGATCGCGTTGGCTCTGGAGCAATCAGTTTTCCTAACCCACTTTTAATATTATTAAAATAATTCTGTGAATTTTCTGCATGTACGAATGGCACAGATAAAGGTAAAAGAAGAATGATCCATATCCCCTTATTTTTATCTATTATCCCCTGAACATTTTTTAAGTGCTGCACCCTAAATTGCATAATAATGAGTGTTTCGTGTTTTAGCCTAACAATATATCAAATCATACGAAAAGATAGCTTTTTCGTCTTAAGTTAAGTAAAAAAACCCGCATTTGACGACTAAAGTCTTAATGCGGGTTTTTTCTAATAATGAAAATTTTCTATACAGTAAAGTCATCACCCAGATAAACTTTACGTACCGTTTCATTGGCCAGAATTTCTTGTGCCGTGCCTTCAGCAATGACTGAACCTTCGCTGACAATATAGGCATGTTCACAGATGGCCAAAGTTTCACGAACGTTATGATCGGTAATCAATACCCCAATTCCACGATCTTTCAGCGTCGTAATAATATCTTTAATATCACCCACTGAAATCGGGTCAACCCCGGCAAAAGGTTCATCCAATAACATGAATTTTGGGTCGGCCGCCAACGCACGGGCAATTTCAGCACGACGACGTTCACCACCCGAAACACTCATACCCAATGAATCTTTAATATGGGTAATTTTAAAGTCTGCTAGTAATTCGGCTAAACGTTGTTGACGCTGAGCTTTGCTTAAATCCTTACGGGTTTCCAGAATCGCCATAATATTTTCAGAAATGGTTAGTTTTCTAAAAATAGAAGCTTCCTGAGGTAAATAGCCAATCCCTTTTCGCGCACGTTCATGCATTGCCAAGTCCGACAAATCCAGATCATCCAGATGGATTTCACCTTTGTCCATACGCACCAGACCCACCACCATATAGAAGCTGGTGGTTTTACCTGCACCATTAGGCCCTAAAAGCCCAACAATCTGCCCACTTTCCATACTGAAGGAAACGTCCTTGACTACCCAGCGTTTACTATAATTTTTCGCCAGATGCTTAATGGTTAAAGTCTGAACCTGATGCGTCTGTGCCATTAATCACGTGCTCCCGGGAAGGATTTCGAAGAAGAAGGCGGAATCACGATTTGTACACGACCTGCAGCTGAACCGGTTTTATTTGGTGTACCTGTTGCTTCAATATCGCCTTTATTCATGCTGTATTTCAGTGTATTACCACGGATACTAGCGCCATCTTGCTGCAAGTAGGCATTTCCAGACAATGTAATAATCCCGGTTTCCGCATTATATACAATTTTCTGTGCCTGACCTTTGGCCAAACCTTTGGCAGGATCAACTTTCTGCTGAAATTGAGCCGGGCTACCTGTTGCCGTAATCAGGCTAATCTGTTTTTTATTATTCAGATTCGCCACAATTGAATTGGCCTGCAATTTCATGGTGCCCTGTTCAATGATGACATTACCCGAATAAGTGGTGACTCCAGTACGCTCATTAAAAGTCGCACGGTCAGCTAATAAGGTAATCGGCTGGTTACGATCAGATTGCAATGCAAACGCAGTGGCTGAACCCAATGCAACCAGACTTAACAACGCAGCGCGCTTAAGGAAAGTTTTCATCATTTTAGCTCTAGGAATTTGGTTCATACTTTCCTCGAATATTAAAGAATTCGTATTGACCATCATTAAGATTGGCTTTTAGGCCCTGACTGATAAATTCAGCCTGTGGAGATTCAACAATGACAGTTTTATCGGTTTCAATTTCACGTGTTTTCGGAAAAGCCGTCAGCTCCTCGGTGCGGAACTGCATTTTTCCATTTTGCATGATCTTGGTCGCCAGCACTTCTTGAGAAAGTACAACTTTTGTATTGTCATCATAACCGTTGCCCTGTTTGGCAAAGAATGTCGCATCAACCTGACCGCCTTTATAGGTCGTTGCCTGCAGATTTTTAAGACTTGAAGTCTCTAGCTGCAGATTTTGTTCAAGCTGGTCGACCTGGGCACGAACAGACAACATGCCCTTTTCATCAGTTTGGGTTAAGTTAATATTATTCGCAGAATAGGTCATGCTACGTGCAGAATCAGTCTGCAACTTGTTGCCTTTACCGCTGTAATAGTAATAACCACCACTTATTGCGGCAATGATAATAGCCGTAAGATATAAAACTCTAGTGTCCATAAGCGGTGTACTTAATCTAGGATATATGACTTATTAATAAGGCGCACGAGTATATTTTTCAAGTAACTCTTGGTACTTACCTTTGGACATCAGTAACATGTCACAAATCTCGCGTACCGCACCACGACCACCATAGGCCTGCGTTACCAGATCAGCACGACGACGTACTTCAACATGGCCGTTTGGAACAGTCACTTTCATGCCTGCAATTGCAAAGGCAGAAAGATCAGGCCAGTCATCGCCCATGTATAAACAGTCTTCAGGGTCGATATTGAGCTGAGTACAAGCTTCACGCAAAGCAGTTCCTTTATCTTCGCGGCCCTGATAAACCATATCTACGCCCAAATCCGACATACGTTTTTGTACGATATTGCTTTGACGTCCAGTGATAATGATCACTTTGATTCCGGCTTGCTGTACCAGTTTCATACCCAGCCCATCACGGATATCAAAAGACTTGATCTCATCACCCGTATTGGTCAATGTGACAAAACCGTCGCTTAAAATACCATCTACATCAAGTACCAGTGCCTCAATATGACGTGCCTGCTCTAATAATACATAAGATGCCATCTATTAATTTACCCCAGCCTGAATCAGGTCATGCATACTAATTACACCAATGACTTTATTGGCATCATCAACCACAACAAATTGATTAATTTTACGTTCGTTCATTTTTTCCAGTGCAACGACAGCACGCGCTTCCTGAGAAATCGTCAGCGGATTTTTGGTCATTACTTCCTGAATCGGTAAATTGACATCAAAACCTTGCTGTTTGTCGATCAGGCGGCGCAAGTCACCATCAGTGAAAATACCCAGTAATAGGTCATTTTGATCCACAATTGTGGTTAAACCTAGGCGTTTATTTGAAATCTCGTATAAAACTTGATTCATCGGTGTATCTGGTGACACTTTTGGTAGCTCGGAACCTGTATGCATGAGATGTTTTACATGCAGCAATAAGCGTTTACCCAAGGCACCTGCTGGATGTGACAAGGCAAAATCGTCAGCAGTAAAACCACGTGCATCTAAAAGAGCGACAGCCAGTGCATCACCCAGCGCTAAAGTTGCTGTTGTACTCGAAGTCGGTGCCAGGCCAAGTGGACAGGCTTCCTGAAGATGACCCAGAGTTAAAGCCACATCAGCATTTTGTGGCATTGGGCCTTTGGCATCCCCACTAATGGTAATTAAAGGAATTTCCAGACGCTTGATCAGAGGCATCAGCATCATGATTTCATCGCTTTTGCCTGAGTTTGAAATGGCGATCAGTACATCACCCGGTACCAGCATACCGAGATCCCCATGCCCTGCCTCGCCCGGGTGCATGAAGAATGAAGGCGTACCCGTAGACGCAAAAGTTGCCGCCATCTTACGGCCAATATGCCCGGATTTCCCCATCCCGGTAATCACCAGACGACCTTTGCACTGCAGGATAATTTCACATGCCTGACTAAAACGCTCATCGATCTGCGTGGCTAAAATCTGTAATGCTTGTTCTTCGATACGCAAGGTTTCAAGTGCAACTTTCTGGAAGTCTATTTGATTTGGCATATTTGGTGGGTTCAAAGTAGGTTTACCTTAACTCTATACAGAGTTGACTCATTCTAGCAAAAAATAATTTTCGCAATTTTATCATATCTATGCAAATAGCAGGTTTCAAAATGTAGAGCTTTTCATAAAACTTAAACAGAATGTTTTAAAATTTCCCTGACTGAAAGCTCTTCCATATTCAGAATTTCATTATGTTAATCAGCCCTCATTGTCCTTTTTATTTTGCGTAGGCAATAAAAAACCCCAATCTTTCGATCAGGGTTTTTTGAATTTTGGAGCGGGAAACGAGACTCGAACTCGCGACCCCAACCTTGGCAAGGTTGTGCTCTACCAACTGAGCTATTCCCGCAATATGGGAGTGAATTATAGAGAGTTTCTGCTAACTGTCAACTCTCTATTGATTCAACTGTCGAATTAATCAGCACGACGCCATACAGTTCCTTGACGGGTATCTTCCAGCACCACTCCTTGGTCTAATAAAGACTGGCGGATTTCATCGGCACGAGCAAAGTTTTTCTCTTTTTTGGCATCTTTACGTTGCTGGATCAGATCTTCAATCTGCTCTTCAGACAAGCCTAAAGCTTCCTGACCAATATCAGACTTTAAGAATTCGTCGACATTGTGCTGTACCAGACCCAGAATATTAGTCAGGTGACGCAGAGTAGAATAATAAACTGTAGCCTGTTCCTGATTCTGATCTTTTACTGCACGGTTCAGCTCTTTATTCAGTTCAAACAATACAGCAACGGCTTCTGGTGTATTGAAGTCATCACACATGGCTGTATTGAAACGCTCAACAAAGCCTTGATCTAACGTATCAACCAGCTGTTCGCCATACACTGCCTGATAAGCTTTAAAAGAATGATAGAAACGCATCAGCGTATTTTTCGCTTCTTTTAAAGCTACATCTGAATAGTTCACCGGGCTGCGGTAGTGTGAGGATACGATAAAGTAACGCACCACTTCTGGATGGAATTTTTCAATCACATCACGGATGGTAAAGAAGTTACCCAAAGACTTCGACATCTTTTCACCATCAACATTGATGAAGCCGGCATGCATCCAGTAGTTCACATACTGCTCACCTGTCGCTGCTTCAGATTGTGCAATCTCGTTTTCATGATGCGGGAAGCTTAAGTCAGCACCACCGCCATGAATATCAAAATGATTGCCCAAGCAGCAGGTAGACATGGCTGAACATTCAATATGCCATCCTGGACGACCATTGCCCCATGGTGAAGCCCAAGAAGGTTCATTTTCTTTTGCATGTTTCCACAGCACAAAGTCAAACGGGTGTTTTTTCTCAACTTCGACATCGACACGCTCAGAAGCACCCGCCTGCATATCTTCCAGTTTACGACCTGAAAGACGACCGTATTTGGTAAATTTTTCAACTTCGAAATAGACATCGCCATTATTTGCCGGATATGCAGTCCCTTTTTCCACTAGCGTACCAATCATGTTTTGCATTTGATTGATGTAATCGGTGGCTTTTGGTGCTTCATCCGGTGCAAGACAGCCTAACTTGGCGAAGTCTTCATTCATGGCATCAATAAAACGGCTGGTCAGTGATGAAATGCTTTCCCCATTTTCATTAGCACGTTTAATAATCTTGTCGTCAATGTCAGTGATATTACGGACATATTTTACTTTCCAGCCCTGACTGCGCAGAAAACGGATAATATAGTCAAATGCAACCACGGTACGTGCATGTCCGATATGACAGTAGTCATAGACCGTCATCCCACAGACATACAGATCAATCTGACCTTCTTTACGAGGCACAAATTCTACTTTTTTACGTTGCTCTGAGTTATATAGAACAAATGGTTGCATAGGTCTTCTAGAATGCTTTTACAAATGATGGCTCATCTTAACCTAAGCATTATTTTTCATAAAGTTTTAAGAAAAGTTTTCAAGACTTTTTCTGCTGTTATTTTTTATTACATAGACAGATCATGCATGGAACGTAAGAGCCTTAAATTGCAATTTGCAGTATGAGTAAAGAAATTAAGGACTTTCAGAAATAAAGTCCATAATGATCTACTAAATACCACCTGTAAAACCATCAGCATGATCCGTGAAAGCTACACCTGATTATTGAAAAATCATAATTCAGTAATTAAAAAAAGCCCTCTATCTTAAGAGGGCTTTTTCATTTCAGGACTTAGAAGTGGTATTTCAAGCCTAACTGAATCAGGTAATCGCTTGATTTAGATGCATTACCTGTCAACTCGCCAAACCAGTTCCATTTATTGCCACTGGTATAGTTCAAACCGACACCATATAAGAAGTAATCCTTGTCAAAGGGCGGAGCCTGATAACCATACTGGATTGTATTATCTACATTGGACGAGATTGTGACCATGCCATTATCACGATCAAAGGCATCGGTATACTCACCATAACCAGTCAGGTAAAGATTCTGGTTTAGCTCATAGTCAAAACGCACACTCACATGCGCTTTAGTTTCAGCCACATCTACATCACTTACAGTCAGACCAATAACAGTATCTTCTTTGACCGCATCCAGTTTTGCAGCGTTATAGCTTAAAGCCATGTATGGTGAAACAGTCAGACGGTCAGCGAAGAAGTCATAACCCAGTTCAGCATAAGCACCGTATTTAAACAGATCAGCTTTATTGGATTCTTTCACCGAATCAAGCCCATCAGTCACAGTACGGTTAAACTCAACATCACCGAAACCAAGCTGCACATTACCTGAAACATATACACCCTTGTCAGATTGCCATTTTGCATAAGCGCCCAGACCAGTTACATCAGTTTCAGTTGAAGCATCAGCCAAAATGTTGGTGACGGATCTTGAATTGCGATCCCCGCATTGGTCAGGTCTTCAGCCGTGATCGTACCATTCTGATAATCCTGAATGTATTTAAATATCTTTTGGACAGAATGTTGCAGATATGCATTCTTTTGAACATCAAGATCAGCAATCTCGATCCTTACCTGTTTAGTAGGCGCAGCGTTATCCACAACATTAAATTTAGCTTTGTCATAGGTATAAGCAAGCGTAGTCGGTGTAGTACCGCCATTAGTCGGGGGTGTATTCACTGTTGTAGAGGATTTTGCACCACCACATGCAGTCACCATTATAACAACTACCGCCAAAGAAAGAGCTGTTGTAATTGTCTTCATCTTAGTTTTCATACCCCTTATCATCTTTAGTTATCAAGCTATTTTTAATTTAAATTAAGGTCTTATGAGTGATAAAAACACTCATGAATTACCATAGAGGAATTAATTAAGTATTTGTAAAATAATGATAAATTATTATCAGGTAAAAGAATTATTATTTTCAATGAATTTTATAGATATTTTATAGCAGGTATTTAATTGAAATACCTACTATTTTCTAAAATTAATCAATTGAGAAATGTATTATCCCAATTCATTTCTAATATTGTTCACCATATGTAATAAACGTGGTGCAATATCATTTTTGATTTTCTCTTCATTGAGCAGAAAACTTGGACCGCCGCAGTTAAACACCAGTAGACCATGCTGTTCATGGACAAAAGGAACTGCAACCGAATTCACATCCTTATGCCATTCACCGATTGAAAAGCAGAAACCATATTCCTGATAGTCTTTAAATGACTTCTCCAGATTTTTTTGGATCTGTGGCCATTCTTCAGCATGTTTACGGCGAATCGCATCAAGCAGAAAATCACGCTCATCTTCTGGCATTGCAGCCAGACAGGCGCGTCCCATAGAGCTTAAATGAATCGGCAAATGGGTTCCTACCTGACGACGCATGGTAACATTCCCCTTACCCTGCACTACATCCAGATAAATCATGTTCAGACGGTCGCGGGTTGCCATCGCCACAGCAGCTTCAGCATAGTCCGCCAGATTTTTCATTAATGGATGAGCAACCGATCGCAAGGATAAATTCGACAGCATCGAATAACCAAAAGACAGTACGCCGACTGAGAGCTGAAACTTGCTCGAATTCGGAACCTGCTTTAAATATCCTAAACGGGACAAAGTATGGGTCAAACGGGTAATCGTCGGTTTAGGTAAACCTGTCATTTGTGACAGTTCCTGATTGCCCAGATGCTGATGTTTTGGACTAAAGCAGCGCAGTAACTCCAGACCACGTGCTAAAGCTGTAATAAATTGACGGTCATTTTCATCCTGCATATCTTCGATCGGATGCAATAACTCATGGCGCAAAGGCGCAATTAATTTTTCTTCCGACTGATCGGTTTCAGGTACATCATCAGACATGTCTTCACCGTCCTTCAAATTCATAATAAGTGTTTCGCATTGCGAAATTATAAATAATTATCTTGTATATAGCAAAGAAGCAACTTTGATTAAGTTGCTTCTTTATTGGACTTATGGGTTTTCTTGTTTATTAACCAACAATACCTTGAGCTTTTAGGGCCTCCAGTTTTTCCTCATCCACGACACGTGAAAGAATTTCATTCGTATGCTCACCTAACATTGGTGGTGCTTTACGATATTCCACTGGTGTACGCGATAATTTAATTGGTGAGCCAATCACCGTTAATTTTTCTTTTAACGGATGGGGGATCTCAACCAGCATATTACGCGCTTGCACTTGTGGTTCCTGGAAAGCTTGTTCAAGGTTATTAATCAGGCCTACCGGAACTTTCACTGCATGAATTGCTTCTACCCAATGCTTCGCAGTATTGCTTAAGAAATGTTTGGCTAGCAGCTCTGTGATTTCTGCACGATGCTGAATACGCAGTGCATTGGTCACAAAACGTGGATCTTGCGGTAAATCTGGCAAACCAATTGCAGCGCTCAAGGCTATAAACTGTTTGTCATTACCACAGGCGATGATGAAATCCTGATCCGCAGCACGGAATACTTGGTAAGGGACAATATTGGCATGTGCATTACCATAACGACCCGGGATTTTTCCCGAAGCCAGGTAATTCATACCCTGGTTTGCGAGTAACGCCACTTGTACATCCAGCAATGCCATATCAATATGCTGACCGAGACCAGTCACATGGCGGTTTAACAAAGCCGCCTGAATGGCAATGGTCGAGTACAAACCCGTGGTCAAATCCGCAAAAGCCACACCGACTTTTTGTGGTCCGCCCCCCGGTAAGTCATCTTTCTCACCAGTGACAGACATTAAACCGCCCATCCCCTGGATAATGAAGTCATAACCTGGTTCAGGTGCACGAGGGCCAGTTTGACCAAAGCCAGTAATTGAGCAATACACCAGTTTCGGATTAATCGCGCTCAGGCTTTCATAATCCAGACCGTATTTTTTCAAAGAACCCGCTTTGTAATTTTCAATGACCACGTCAGAATCTACAGCCAGTGCTTTGACCAGTTCCTGACCTTCAGGCGTTGAAATATCAATCGCAACTGACATTTTATTACGGTTGGCTGACTGGTAGTACGCCGCTTCACGTGTATTTTCACCATGGTCATTTTTCATCCAAGGTGGTCCCCACATACGGGTATCATCACCCGTTTTAGGACGTTCAACTTTAATCACTTCAGCGCCTAAATCCGCGAGGATTTGACCACACCAAGGACCTGCAAGTACGCGACTTAAATCCAGTACGCGAATACCCTCTAATGCACCCATGTGTTTTTCCTTTGTTATACGCGTTCGATGACCAGTGCCAGGCCTTGACCTACACCGATACACAGACTAATCACAGCATATTTTTTGCCGCTACGCTGCAATTCACGAGCAGTGCTGAGCACTAAACGAGCACCTGATGCACCTAATGGATGACCAACTGCAATTGCACCACCATTTGGATTGACACGTGCATCGTCAAATGCCACATCTAAACCTTTTAGACATGCTAAAACTTGAGATGCAAATGCTTCATTGATTTCAATGATATCCATGTCATCCAAAGTCAGGTTGGCACGTTTTAATGCTAGTTTGATCGCATCAACCGGACCGGCGCCCATAATACGTGGTTCAATACCCGCAGCCGCTGAAGCGATGATTTTCGCCATTGGCTGGATGCCCAGTTTTTCCTGAGCGGCTTCAGAACCAATGATTAGCGCTGCTGCACCATCATTGACACCAGAAGCATTACCCGCAGTCACTACACCGCCTTCAAACAGTGGACGTAGTTTCTGTAGCGCTTCCAAGTTAGAAGATGGACGTGGATGTTCGTCTTGATCGACCAGTTTTGGAGGCAATTTACGGCCTTGTGGCACTTCAACACCCACGATCTCGTCAGCAAAGAAACCTGCCTGTTTAGCTGCTTCATATTTGGCTTGTGATGCTGCAGCAAACTGGTCTGCATCTTCACGGGTTACACCGTATTCTACTGCTACATTATCGCCAGTTTGCGGCATGGTGTCATTGCCGAACTGTTTTTCAATGGCAGGGTTCGGAAAACGTGCGCCGATGGTTGAATCGAATACTTTAAAATCACGGCTAAATGGTGTTTCAGATTTGGCAAAGACAAACGGTGCACGAGACATCGACTCGACACCACCTGCAAGGAAGATATCCCCTTCATTACAAGTAATTGCACGAGCAGCATCAATCACCGCAGCCAAGCCAGAAGCACATAGACGGTTCACAGTTTGTGCTGGCGTTTTCACATCCAGACCCGCTAATAACGTTGCATGACGTGCAATGTTACGACTGTCTTCACCCGCCTGATTGGTATTACCCAGAATTACATCATCAAAAATATCAGCAGCTAAATTATGCTTCTCTACCAGTGCCTTAATCACATGTGCAGCAAGATCATCTGGACGAACCTTTGCCAGGCTACCTGCATGACGACCAAATGGCGTACGTAATCCATCATAAATATATGCATTTAACATGAGTTTGATTCCTTAAACTGCTGCAGTGTGAAGAAGAGAAAGTTTTAAACGGGCACGGCGTTGTACCCATGGACTTGGACGGTAACGCTGGTCACCGGTATTTGTCAGGATACGTTCCAGGATCAACAGGATACGTTCTGCGCCCAAAACATCACCCCATGAAATTGGTCCATGTGGGTAGCCCAGACCAAGTTTTACTGCTTTATCGATATCGGCTGCAGTTGCGATTTGTTGTTGGGCAATATCACAAGCCAGATTCACGACCATTGCCAATACGCGCTGTGCGACAAAGCCAATACTTTCAGCAATTACCGATACGCCATGACCATTTTTAGCAAACAATGCATGTGCCTGGTCGATATAGGCTTTTTGAGTTGCAATCGAAGGCATGATGGTACGGTGCTTGGCAAAATCAGTCAGCATATCGATGCTGATTGCACGAGTCGCATCGACATCAAAACGAAGCGCTGCAGTCGTGGTGTCTTCACCATAAGTGGCCAATAGAATCAGACTGTCAGCTGCCGGAGTTTCTGCACTGTCGATAACCAGACCTTGCTCACGGATATAGTCACGCAAGATACTGGCATCCTGTTCAAGATCTGCTTTGATCCAGACCGGGCTGAATTCAGTTACTTCAGGCGCAATCTGAGCCGGAGCTTCATTGGTCTTTTGACCATCCTGATACTTATAGAAACCTTCACCGACTTTACGACCGACTTTTTTACCAGCCAGCATTTGACGGGTTAAAGCGCTTGGACGATAACGATCTTCCTGATAATACTGGTTGAAAATCGATTCCATCACTGGATGAGAAACATCCAGTGCAGTCAGGTCAAACAATTCCAGTGGTCCCATACGGAAACCGGCACCTTCACGCAGAATACGGTCGATTTCAGAAACAGAAGCTACACCTTCACCCAGGATTTTTAGTGCTTCAGTACCATAAGCACGGCCGGCATGGTTAACAATAAACCCAGGCGTGTCTTTGGTACGCACACCGAAGTGCCCCATACGTTGTGCCAGTTCGAGTAGATCTGCAACGACCTGTTCATCTGTTGCTAGGCCAGCAATCACTTCGACAATTTTCATCAAGGGCGCTGGATTAAAGAAATGGAATCCAGCCATGCGACCTTGATGCTCAAGGTTGGATGCAATAGCAGTCACTGAAAGTGATGAGGTATTGGTTGCCAGAATGGTTTCTGGAGATACGATACTTTCCAGCTGTTTAAATAAACCTTGCTTGATGTCCAGATTTTCGATGATGGCTTCAACCACCAGATCAACACCAGCCACTTCTTCAATGCTATTCAGGATTTTGAAACGTGCCAGAGTTGCATTCAGAACTTCTTCAGTAAATTTACCTTTGGCTTGCAGCTTTTCAAGCGTAGCTTTAAGTTTAGCCAAACCTGCTTCTGCCGCACCTGCTTTGGCATCGAATAAGCGCACTTCCAGACCTGCCTGGGCTGCGATTTGCGCGATACCCATGCCCATTACACCAGTACCAATGAGCGCCATAGATTGAATGGTCATGTCTTATTCTCCAGTGTATTGTGCAGGACGTTTTTCAAAGAACGCATTCACGCCTTCTTTCTGATCTTTGGTATCAAATAAAATCTGGAAAGCTTTACGTTCCAATGCCAAAGCACCTTGTAAAGATTGATCTTGGCCAAGATTGGTCACTTCTTTAATTTGCTGCACTGCAATTGGAGAGAAAGATGCAATGGTTTGAGCAATTTCAATGGCATGCGTAATAGTGTTTTCATCTTCCACGACTTCAGAAACCAAGCCCATACGCTCAGCTTCAGCAGCTTTCACCAGTTTACCGGTGAGTACCCAAAGCATGGTTTGATATTTACCAATCGCACGCAGTAAACGTTGTGTTCCACCTGCACCCGGCATCAAGCCCAGTTTTACTTCAGGCTGACCAAATTTGGCATTTTCACCGGCAATGATGATGTCGGCATGCATGGCCAGTTCACAGCCACCACCGAGTGCATAACCATTCACAGCCGCAATAATCGGTTTCGGACAGTCAGTAATACTTTGCCAGTACTGTTCAGTATGGCGTAAATACATTTGTGCTGTGGTTGCAGTAGTGAAATCTTTAATGTCTGCTCCCGCAGCAAAAACCTTTTCACCGCCGGTCAAAACAATGGCTTTTACAGCATCTAATTTTGAAAGGTATTGAAATGCTTCAGAGAGTTGCTGACGTAATTCCAGGTTCAAGGCATTACGTGCTTCCGGGCGATGGATTTGAACAATCGCGACGCCATCTTCCTGTACAGTCAATTTTAAAATTTCAGTGCTTTCCATAATCTTCTCATTTCGCACAGCGGTATTTAATTAACAATATACATAAATTTCATTCAAAGTAAACTATTCAAATTTGAACAAAAAATATTTTATAACGCCTTAAAAATAGCATTAATCAAACTAAATCAATTATTTAAATCTAATTTTAAAGCAAAACATATATATCGCACAGCGAAATATACTTTCGTATATATTGATCCTTGTTTTAATTTTAATTAGTATCCGCATAAATTTAGCTTAGTGATGAGTTTTTATTCACATTGGACAAGATGTGGACAGAACGAAATCCTAGATACGGAGTTAGGACATGATTCGTGATCAGGAAACCTTAGACCAGTTGGTAGATATGATTCGCCAATTTGTAGAAGGCGTATTAATCCCAAATGAAGAAATTGTTGCAGAAACGGATGAAATTCCTGCAGAAATCGTGCAACAAATGAAAGAGTTGGGCTTATTTGGTTTAACCATTCCTGAAGAATATGACGGTCTTGGCCTGACCATGGAAGAAGAAGTCTATATCGCTTTTGAACTGGGCCGTACTTCCCCTGCTTTCCGCTCATTGATTGGTACGAATAACGGTATCGGCGCATCTGGCCTGATCATCGACGGTACTGAAGAGCAAAAACAGCACTTCCTGCCAAAACTGGCTAGCGGTGAAATCATTGGCTCGTTCTGTTTGACTGAACCGGATTCAGGTTCTGATGCAGCATCTTTGAAAACCACTGCTGTGAAAGATGGCGATGAGTACATCCTGAATGGTACCAAGCGCTTTATTACCAATGCCCCACATGCGGGTGTGTTCACGGTAATGGCTCGTACCAACCCAGAATTGAAAGGCGCTGCTGCCATTTCAGCGTTCATCGTTGATAGCAAATTACCAGGTATTTCACTGGGTAAACGTGACAAGAAAATGGGCCAAAAAGGCGCACATACCTGTGACGTGATCTTTGAAAACTGCCGTATCCCTGCATCAGCTTTGATTGGCGGTGTAGAAGGCGTTGGCTTTAAAACTGCGATGAAGGTTCTGGATAAAGGCCGTATCCACATTGCCGCACTAAGCGTGGGTGCTGCAACCCGTATGCTGGAAGATTCATTGCAATATGCCGTTGAACGTAAGCAGTTCGGTCAGGCGATTGCCAACTTCCAGTTGATCCAAGGCATGCTGGCAGATTCTAAAGCTGAAATTTATGCAGCGAAATGTATGGTGCTTGATGCAGCGCGTCGTCGTGATGCCGGCCAGAACGTAAGTACTGAAGCATCTTGCGCAAAAATGTTTGCAACAGAAATGTGTGGCCGTGTCGCTGACCGTGGTGTGCAAATCCATGGTGGCGCGGGCTACATCAGTGAATATGCAATTGAGCGCTTCTACCGCGATGTGCGTTTATTCCGTCTTTATGAAGGAACCACGCAGATCCAGCAAGTCATTATTGCTCGCAATATGATTCGCGAGGCGACTCAGTAACAAGTTTGGCCTGATCAACTCTCCTTGCGATCAGGCCTTTTTTATAGGTAATGGATGATGGCTATAACGAATACAATTTCAAAAATTGGCCCAAATACCTGGAAAATCGCATTTATCTTTGCATTCCTCGCCCTGCTGGTCGATGGTGCGGATTTAATGCTGCTTTCCTACAGCTTAAACAGTATTAAAGCTGAATTTGGCCTAACCTCTGTGGAAGCTGGGATGCTCGGAAGCTTTACCCTTGCAGGTATGGCAGTTGGAGGTATATTCGGAGGGTGGGCTTGTGATAAATTCGGTCGTGTACGTACCGTCGTTGTCTCAATCCTTTTATTTTCGGCATTGACTTGTGGTCTTGGTTTTACCCAAAGCTTTGCTCAATTTGGTGCATTACGTTTCTTCGCTTCTCTTGGATTGGGTTCTTTGTATATTGCATCGAATACTTTAATGGCTGAGTACGTACCAACTAAATATCGTACAACTGTTTTAGGTACATTACAGGCTGGCTGGACAGTTGGCTATATCGTTGCGACCTTGCTTGCGGGCTGGTTAATTCCAGATCACGGCTGGCGCATGCTGTTCTATGTGGCTGCAATTCCAATCGTAATGGCGATCCTGATGCACATCATGGTTCCAGAACCAGCTGCATGGCAAGAAAACCGCTTCAAAAAAGTTGAAGTGACTGACAAACCTGCTGAGTCGACCTGGAAGCTGATTTTCCAGGATAAGAAAAACCGCAACATGTTTATCTTATGGGCTTTAACTGCTGGTTTCCTTCAGTTTGGTTACTATGGCGTTAATAACTGGATGCCGACATACCTTGAAAGTGAACTCGGTATGAAGTTCAAGGAAATGACTGCCTACATGGTCGGTACTTATACCGCGATGATTCTCGGTAAAATCCTTGCAGGCTTAATGGCAGATAAATTCGGACGTCGTTTTACTTATGCCTTCGGTGCAATTGGTACAGCGATCTTCCTGCCATTGATCGTATTCTATAATTCACCAGACAACATTCTATACTTATTGGTGATCTTCGGTTTCCTATATGGTATTCCATATGGTGTGAATGCAACATATATGACTGAAAGCTTCCCAACCAATGTACGTGGTACAGCAATTGGTGGTGCATATAACGTCGGTCGCTTGGGTGCAGCGATTGCGCCAGCTACGATTGGTTATCTGGCAACTGGCGGTTCGATCGGTTTAGGCTTCCTGGTCATGGGTGCAGCATACTTTATCTGTGGTCTGCTCCCTGCACTGTTCATCAAAGAAAAACTCTACGATCCTCAAAAATCTTAATCCGTTTTAGAAAAAGCCTCCTAGGAGGCTTTTTTCATAATCAATTCCCAACTTTCTATTTAAAAACTTTTTCACTGTGGTAAAATACCGCTAAGCGAAACAGGATTTCTTATTATGGAAGATATTTCTAGAGAATCGATGGAGTTTGACGTTGTGATCGTAGGTGCGGGTCCTGCCGGCCTGTCTGCTGCAATCAAGATCCGTCAACTTGCAATTGAAAACAATTTAAATGATCTGTCCGTTTGTGTCGTAGAAAAAGGCTCCGAAGTCGGTGCACATATTCTTTCGGGTGCTGTGCTTGAACCACGTGCCATGAACGAACTATTCCCGAACTGGAAAGAAGAAGGTGCACCTTTAAATGTACCAGTGACAGAAGACAAAACTTTCTTCCTTCTTTCAGATGAAAAATCACAAGAAGCACCGCACTGGATGGTGCCTAAAACTATGCATAACGATGGTAACTACGTGATCTCACTGGGTAACGTGGTGCGCTGGTTAGGCCAGAAAGCCGAAGAGCTGGAAGTATCGATCTTCCCGGGCTTTGCTGCTTCTGAAATTCTGTATCATGAAGATGGTACGGTGAAAGGTATCCAAACCGGTGACATGGGTATTGGTAAAGATGGCGAACCGACGCATAACTTTGCGCCGGGTTATGAGCTGCATGCCAAATACACCATCTTTGCTGAAGGCTGCCGCGGTCATTTAGGTAAACGCCTGATCCAAAAATTCAATCTGGATAAAGATGCTGATCCACAGCACTACGGGATCGGCATTAAAGAACTTTGGGAAATTGATCCTGCCAAGCATAAACCAGGTCTGGTAATGCATGGTGCAGGCTGGCCTTTATCTGAAACCGGTTCTTCAGGTGGCTGGTGGTTATACCATGCTGAAAATAACCAGGTGACATTAGGCATGATCGTGGATCTTTCTTATGAAAATCCACACATGTATCCATTCATGGAAATGCAGCGCTGGAAAACCCATCCACTGATCAAACAGTATCTGGAAGGCGGTAAACGTATTTCTTATGGTGCGCGTGCCGTAACCAAAGGTGGTTTTAACTCCCTGCCGAAATTCACCTTCCCGGGTGGTTCTTTAATCGGTGATGATGCCGGCTTCCTGAACTTTGCCAAGATCAAAGGCTCACACACTGCCATGAAATCCGGCATGTTGTGTGGTGAAGCGGTATTTGAAGCGATTGCTGCCGGTGTAAAAAAAGGCGGTGACCTTGCCGTTGCACGTGTAACTGAAGGCGAAGACTTCTTCGTAAAAGAGCTAACTGCTTATACAGACAAGTTCAACAACAGCTGGTTAAAAGAAGAGCTGTACAGCGCGCGTAACTTTGGCCCGGCAATGCACAAGTTTGGTCAATGGATGGGTGGTGCATTCAACTTCATCGACCAGAACGTATTCAAAGTGCCATTCACCCTGCATGACCTGGTTCCTGACTTCAGCACGCTAAAAACGGTTGATGCAGTGAACTTCAAGCCGAACTATCCAAAACCGGATGGTAAGCTGACGTTTGACCGTCTGTCTTCTGTGTTTGTATCGAACACGGTGCATGAAGAAAACCAGCCTGCGCATTTAAAACTGACCGATGCTTCGATTCCAGTAGATGTCAACTTACCAAAATGGGATGAGCCTGCACAGCGCTACTGCCCGGCGGGTGTTTACGAAATCATGGAAAATGATGACGGTTCAAAACGCTTCCAGATCAATGCAGCGAACTGTGTACACTGCAAGACCTGTGACATCAAAGATCCATCTCAGAATATCACCTGGGTAACACCGGAAGGTGGCGGTGGTCCGAATTACCCGAATATGTAGGGTAATTTGTGTGAGTAAGAAATCTTTTTCTTGTTCATATACCCAATTTTGAAGCAGTTATAACTAACACTTCACTTTAATTTTTTAGGTAATCCCAGTTCCCTAGGGAGCTGGGATTAAAAATAATCAAGAATAAAAACAGATTCACGTCTTTTTCGCTGACTTGCTGCTTAGACCAGCTTATTGACTGTGAAATACTGTGCCTCAGTAGAAAACCAACACCTTATCTAGTCATTTTTATCCATATACGTTGTCTTTAATTAAAATTAATTGCCTGAATATACAAACACTTTAGTCGTATTCCTCTTTGGTTCTTCCTATTCAAAATGCTATTGTACAAAAAGTTTCCAATTTCTCATTTTCTAATCACGATCTAGTTTCATGACTTATAAACTGAATGCCCGACATCTGGTGCTAGACCTGCTCTATGCCTCACATAACTCTACTGTTAGCATCAAACAGATGTTATGTGCAGCAGATTTATTAGGAATCTCTGACAACAGCTTGCGGGTTGCAGTCGCACGACTCAATCAGGATCAGATCATTCAGTCAGTAGAACGCGGCATTTATCAGTTAATTGAAAAAAAATTTGATACTTCTTTTATCAGCCTGAACAAACATCCCAATATGCAGACCGCTACGGCTTGGGATGGTAAGTACATTCTGGTTTATACCGGTGCTTTGGGGCGAGTAGATCGTACGGCCTTATCTAAACGGGAAAAAGCCCTGCGTTATTATGGATTTCAGGAACTGGAACAGAATGTGTTTATCCGCCCGGATAATTTACAACTTGGTTTGAATGAGCTTAAATCAGCAGCCGTCAAGTTTGGTCTGGATCAAGGCGCACGATTTTTTCAGGTCAGCGAGATCGATCAGCACACTCATGTATCTGCACTTTGGGATATTCATGGCCTGCATCAAACTTATTTGAATATCAGTCAGGAAATTGAACAATGGTTTGAAAACCATCAACAGTTATCCTTGGCTGAATCAGCTAAAACTGCCTTTTATCTGGCAAAATCTGCTGTATTTAGTCTGCGTGCAGATCCGCTATTGCCTGAAGAATGGCTAGACGCTCCAGCCCGACAAAAGTTTGAACTGGCTGTACGGCGTATGGAAGAACAAGGCCAGCAGTTATGGCAGCAATATTTTCAGCAGCAAGGCGTATAATTTATTTCCTATACAATCACAAAAATAAATTGACTGTAATATTTTAATTCAAATATAGTGACAAGAAATACAAGAACTAGATCAAGGCAGAATAATGAACAGTAAAGTGAGTGTCACAGAGCTATTTAGCCGTGAAGAAATCAAAGAGCTGACCACCCCATCCGACTTACAGGGGGCTCTGGCAGTAGGCTCAACTTGGGCTGTGATTGTTTTGACCTTTGGCACAGTCGCTTATAGCTGGGAATATTTACCAGTCTGGGGAAAAATATTGATATGTGCCTTGGCATTAGCCATTCTGGCAGGTCGTCAGCTGGCTATGGCCATTTTAATGCACGATGCCTCACACCACAGTCTGTTTAAAACCAAGTGGCTAAACACACACTTCACTGACTGGTTGTGCGCCCGTCCGATCTGGAATGAGGTCGGTAAATATCGTCCTTATCATTTGAAACATCATGCCCGCACCTCTCAACCTGATGATCCAGATTTAGGTTTGGTGAAAAACTTTCCAATTACTAAACAATCATTATTTAGAAAATTCTTTAGAGATTTAAATGGTCAATCCGGCCTAAAATTTCTGGCTGGCCGAGTCTTGATGGATTTAGAACTTCTGGAATGGAGTGTTTCCAATGATCCGAAACCAATTCCTCGTGGTAATCGCAGTAACTTGGAACTGGCAAAGAATCTGTTAAAAAATAGCTCGGGCATGCTGATTTCTAATGCTGCCCTATTTTCTGCACTTTGGGCCAGCGGTCATCCGAAACTTTATTTATTGTGGCCGTTAGCTTATATCACTCCTTTCCCACTCTTTATTCGTATCCGGGCAATGGCTGAGCATGCTGGTCTGGAAACTAGCCATTCTGCTTTAACTAATACCCGTACCACCCGTGCAGGATGGCTAGCGCGTGCTTTCGTTGCACCGATTCATGTAAATTATCATATTGAACATCATTTAATGGCCTCTGTTCCACATCAAAATCTGCCCAAAATGCATCAGATGCTGCGAGAGCGCGATTACGTGAAAGCGCCACCCAGTTATAAAGATGTAATTGTGTCATTATTAAAAGGCTAAAATTAAAAGATCGAAGTTTAAAAATACATTATAGGTGATAGCAAAATTCCTCAAACTTTATGTTGATGGCTTTCTTTATGCCTAGAATGCTCATGAGAGTGGGCTGATTGCCGATGCTGTTCCGGGGGACAATCTTCTGCTTCAATTTGTAATGTCATCTCGGTAATGTGATGTTCATGGTGCAACATCTCGAATGCCTCCTGATGCAACTTTTTATAGTCAACGTCTGGCGCAACCAAATGCACGGTTAGCATGACTTTCTTGGAAGTAATCGCCCAGACTTTTAGCTGATGAATATCTTTAACACCGTCTAGCGCCAGTAGGTCATGGCGCAGTTTTTCAATATCGATTTCATCGGGAACTCCTTCCAGCAGAATATTGATGCTCTGTTTCAATAAAATCCATGTCCGTGGAATGACCCAGAATCCGATCATGACCGCAATCACGGTGTCAATCCACATCCAACCGCTGAAATAGATGATGATTGCGCCAATAATGACACCCACCGAACCTAGTGCATCACTCAGTACTTCCAGATAAGCCCCTTTAATATTCAAGCTTTCCTGACTGCTAGAAACCAGAATTTTCATGGAGATCAGGTTAATGACCAGTCCAAGTATGGCGACAATCAACATGCCCAGACTTTCAATTTCAGGGGGATGGCTCAGGCGCTGGTAAGCTTCGAACAAGATATACATCGCCACCAGAAATAGCATAATCGCATTAAACAAAGCTGCCAGAATTTCAAATCGCTGGTAGCCAAAGGTACGTTTATCATCTGCGGGTTTTTGCCCGATCTTAATCGCAGCCAGTGCAATCGCCAATGCAGCGGCATCGGTAAACATATGTGCTGCATCAGAAAGCAAGGCCAGACTCTGAGTCATAAAACCGGCAATAACTTCTACAATTAAAAAGGCTGTCGTTAGGGCTAAGGCGATGGACAGTTTTTTGGCATTCTTGGCACTAACTTCTACATGACTATGATCATGATGATGTGATCCACCCACCTTATACTCCTTTTCATTTGAATCTGATTCTAAGTTTTAGCTACTTCTTATTACCTATACTTTCTATACTACGCTTGCTCTGCTGATATTTAAGCAATTTTTTGTATAACTTGGCTCTCTTTTAAAATATCCATGTCTATTCATTAAGCAAACTTAGTACTTAAATTATTAAATTAACCTCTCTACCGGACATAGAATCAAAACTCAGCATGAGTCCTCAATTTTTCATTTTCCAAAATCCAGGACTGCACTGAAGATCGCTGAAAATTACGCTGGATATAGGCCTGAATCTTTTCGGGAAGCTCAACATCATGACTAAGCAGACGATGCAGCATAAAGGCTAGATCAAAGTCTGCAATTGACCATTGTTCGGTGAGCCACAACTCTTCAACTAAAATTTCTGTGATTGCCAGTAAGCGCTGAATATCCTGCATGGTTTCAGCCGATGCGATTAAAGGCCTTTTAGGTGGAACAAAGATCGAAGTTGAAAGCATATCCTGCCGGATAGAGGAAAAATCAGTTTTAATCAAAGCCTGAACGGCGCGACATTTTGCTCTGGCTTTCATCTCTGCAGGATATAAAGCACGATAATCCGGTGCCGGAAAAGCATCTTCCAGGTATTCAGTAATCGCCCACGATTCAAATAAATGAAAATCATCAATGATCAGACAAGGGACTTTGCCACTCGGACAAATTTTACGATAAGCTAAAGATTGCTGTTCCAGCAGATCCAGATCGATCATTTTTTCCTGAAAGTTGAGTCCTTTCTCTTTTAGAGCCACATAAACCGACATGGTATAAGGACTGATACGTTTTTTATCGACATATAAGCAGATATTGTGCATTTTTTATCCTGCCTCTTATGATTATCCACTGCTTTCTACTCTAACGCCTTTTTTATAGAAAAGGAAAATATCGCTGCATATTGATACAAAGCGGAGTTATAGTCTTACATAGGATTGCCGATTCGGATGAATCACCTACCTAAGGCTAAATCACCGGATTAAAAAGACTTCTAATTTTTTGCAGAATAACGTTAAATAAATATTTTCCATTTAGACCTGACTGCTATGCTGAACCTTGATCACTTCCCCGATACCGTATATGCCATTCAACATCTGGCTTTTGAAGACCTAGGTGCCTGGGAAGATGTATTTTATCAGTTGGGATTACGTGTTCGCTATTTTGAAGCCGGTATTGATGACCTGCGTAAAGCGTATGAATATAAAGGTCTGACAATTATTTTAGGGGGTCCAATTGGTGTTTATGAAACGGAGGACTACCCTTTCTTACAACAAGAAATAGACTTACTTAAAGTGCGTTTAGAAAAGAATTTACCCACTTTAGGTATTTGTCTGGGTGCTCAACTCATGGCTCATGCACTCGGTGCTAAAGTCTATGCAGGACATAGCAAAGAAATTGGCTGGTCTAAACTTAGTCTTCCAGCCACTGAGAATAATCCACTACAAGCCTTGGAAAATATTGAAGTGCTACATTGGCATGGCGATACTTTTGATCTGCCTAAACAGGCTGAATTATTAGCCAGTTCCAATCTCTATCCAAATCAGGCTTTCCGGATAGGATCAAATATTCTGGCTCTGCAATTTCATCCTGAAGTCGCTGGCGATAGCCTGGAAAAGTGGCTAGTTGGTCATACCTCTGAATTACGTCAAGCTAAAATTAATATCCCAGTTCTTCGGGCAGCCAATCTTCAATTTGCACCTGTACTGGAAGGCACTTCTAAAGCTGTCCTAGAGCAATATCTGACTCAGTTAAAAATAGTATCTTGAGCAAAGGTACTGGATAAATATTTATAATTAAAAGTTTGCAAAATAGATTAATGGAATCATAGCTAAGATTTTTTAGTTTAGATAGATGCCGATTCTGTTTCATAATTCATCTATTGGCCCAATAAAAAAGCACCTTTATAAAGGTGCTTTTTTATTTTTATGCAGAATGGAAATAAATCTTATTTCTTTGCAGGTTCTGTAGGAATGGTCGCTTCAGTGGTGATCTGAACAGTAATCTTGTCACTCACATGCGGAACATTCGCGCCTAAGCCGAATGCAGAACGGTCAAATGATGTTGTGGCATTGAAACCAATTGCCGGAACTTTTGCCATTGGATGTTCACCCTGTTTATTTAACACGGCATCCAATACCACTGGTTTGGACACGCCTTTAACGGTTAAATTACCGGTAATCTTGAAGTTCTTTTTGTCCTTGGTTTCTACCTTAGTACTTTTGAACGTAATATTTGGATATTTGGCTGCATCAAAGAAATCTTCTTTCTTTAAATGGTCATCCAGTGCAGTTACGTTGGTATTAATACTAGAAACTGGAATGGTCACATCTACAGAAGATTTTGCTGGCTGTTCATTGTCGACCACAATTTTACCCTGAATATCAGAGAAATTGCCTGATGGCGTAGAAAACCCAAAATGGTTCCAGCTAAATACCGTCGCAGTATGACTCGGATCAATTGTATAAGTCACCGGTTTTGCAAAGCTAAAAGTTGCAATAGATGCGGCTACCAAGCCTAAAGTTAATGTTTTCAAATTCATGTTGTTATCTCTCGTCTGAATTAACTTCAGTTTATAGAATCTTGAACCGTTTACATCCCTAAAGATAAAACGTTTTGTTGCAACTATGAAACGATAAAATTGTAAATTCTCGTGTAAATCTAAGCATTTAAGACATACGATACTGGATAAATCCGGTTTTTTTGGCCACTTTATCATAGAGCAATCTGGCTTTATGGTTCGATTCATGGGTCAGCCAGTACACCCGATCACAATTACGCTGCTTTGCTACATCATAGATATGCTGAATCAGTACACGTGCTATGCCCTGCCCGCGATAATCCGGATGAACAAATAAATCCTGCAAATAGGCATAAGGACGCATGGTCCAGCTACTGTCATGCTCAACCACATGAACTAGCCCGACTACTTTTCCATCAATCAGTGCAGCAAAACCATACATATTGTCCTGTCCAGGACTAGTGAGCTTGGCCCAGGTATTTTCACTGATTTTTTCTGAAATTTGCGCCTCATAAAAGGTTTGATAGCCTTTCCATAAAAACAGCCATTCCGGCTGTGATATTTGCTCTAGAGATTTGATCTGGATCTGGGATGATATTTCCATATTGAGTAACTTCTTTGGTTTATGTCTTTAATTATCTTTAAGTCAATTATTTACGATATGAGTCATTAGGTTTTTATGATGGCACGAACTTAGATTTATCTCATCTAATGTTCATAAGCAACTGTCAGAGGAAATCATCCGACATAAAAAAAGCCCCATTCAGGGACTTTTAGTATTTTCTGTTAAAGTTTTTCAACCAGAATACGATCCACCTGTTTCAAACCAGAATGCTTTTCATGGTTCTTACGACGTACTTTAATGATTTTTTCTTCAGCCATTTCCTGAAGTAATAGCTCAACCGCAACCATTGCTTCAAGGGGTAGATCCTGCCCGATCCATTTCTGCTCGCCTGCATCCATTAAAGTAATTTCATCACTAATTTGTTCATACAAGCTCATGTTTATCTCACTCTTTCATTTCAATTATGGGAGAACACTTTTTAGCGGTTGCCACATGAAAACAAGGCTAGAAAGCGGAAAAACAAAAGACGCCCCAAAACTGGGGCGCCCTTAAAAAACGACTTAATCAGTTGATTAAGCAGTAATCTCTTTTACAGCTGCTACAACAGCTTCAGTTGTAATGCCGAAGTGTTTAAACAGGTCTTTAGCAGGTGCAGATTCGCCATAAGTGGTCATGCCGATCACACGACCATCCAGACCTACAAATTTCCACCAGTAATCTACATGTGCAGCTTCAACCGCTACACGTGCACGAATATTTGAAGGAAGAACCGCTTCACGATACGCAGCATCCTGTTTCACGAACTCTTCAGCACATGGCATAGATACCACACGTACACCTTGAAGCTGTGCATAAGCTTCCATTGCAAGAGAAACTTCAGAACCAGTCGCAATGATGATCGCTTTCAATTCGCCTTTTTCTTCAGCCAGAACATAACCACCTTTCGCTACATTCTCAATTTGTGCTTGAGTACGCGTTTGGAATGGCAGGTTTTGACGAGAGAAGATTAACGCTGTTGGGCCTTCTGAACGCATCAAAGCAGATTTCCAGGAAATCGCTGCTTCAACAGTGTCGCATGGACGCCATGTATTCAGGTTTGGTGTACCACGTAAAGATGCGATTTGTTCGATTGGCTGGTGTGTAGGACCATCTTCACCCAGACCGATTGAATCATGAGTGTAGACATGAATCACGCGTTGTTTCATCAGTGCAGACATACGTACTGCATTACGTGCATATTCCATAAACATCAGGAATGTTGCTACGTAAGGAATGAAACCTCCGTGAAGAGCAACACCATTGGCAATCGCAGTCATACCAAATTCACGTACACCGTAGTGAACATAGTTACCTGCTGGATTGTCCTGTACGCCTTGTGCACCTTTCCAAAGTGTCAGGTTAGAACCTGCAAGGTCAGCAGAACCGCCTAGTACTTCTGGTAGTGAAGGCACAAGAGCTTGTAACGTATTTTGGCTCGCTTTACGTGTAGCAATGGTTTCTTCTTTTGCATTTACTTCAGCGATATAAGCATCCGCTTTTGCAACAAAGTCAGCTGGAAGATCACCAGAAAGACGACGTTTTAATTCAGCTGCTTCTGTTGGATATTTTGCTGCATAAGCGGCAAAAGTTTCATTCCATGCTGCTTCAGCTTGTGAACCTTTATCTTTGGCATCCCAAGCTGCGTATACATCCTCAGGAATGACAAATGCTTCGTCTGACCAGCCTAAAGCTTCACGAGTCAATACGATTTCGTCATTACCCAAAGGTGCACCGTGACAGTCTTCTTTACCCTGTTTGTTTGGTGAACCTAAACCGATCACTGTTTTACACATGATGATGGTTGGTTTATTCACTTCAGCTTTTGCTTCAACAGTGGCTTGACGGATTGCATCAGCATCATGACCGTCAACTTTGATCACTTGCCAGCCATAAGACTTGAAGCGTTGTTCTGTATCGTCAGAGAACCAGCCTTCAACTTCACCGTCAATCGAAATACCGTTGTCATCATAGTAAGCAATCAGCTTACCCAGACCTAAAGTACCTGCCAAAGAACATGCTTCGTGAGAAACACCTTCCATCAAGCAGCCATCGCCCAGGAAGCAGTAAGTGTAGTGATCTACAACTTTGATATCTTCCTTGTTGAATTGCGCTGCTAAAGTTTTTTCAGCCAGTGCAAAACCAACAGCATTTGCGATACCTTGGCCTAATGGGCCAGTGGTTGTTTCAATACCCGGTGCATAGCCCAATTCTGGGTGACCTGGAGTTTTAGAATGAAGTTGACGGAATGCTTTAAGATCTTCAATTGAAAGATCATAGCCCGTTAAATGAAGAAGTGCGTATTGAAGCATAGAGCCATGGCCATTCGACAATACGAAACGGTCACGGTTAGCCCAATTCGGATTTGTTGGGTTATGGTTTAAGAATTCGCGCCAAACCACATCAGCGATATCTGCCATCCCCATTGGAGCACCTGGATGTCCTGAGTTTGCTTTTTGCACAGCATCCATTGCCAATACACGAATTGCGTTTGCAATACGACGTTCATTAAGCGGGGTTGTCATAAATCAGCGTCCAAATAAATTCAGAAGAAATAGGAAATGATGAAAAGACTTTCAAAACTGCCGTCTATTGTCTTAAAAAAACAGCGAGGGGTAAAGACTAGCCTACAATATTTATCAATTTATTGATCTTGTATTTACCTATCGGATAAATATTCTGCACTTTTAAGGTGCATTGATTGACTAGAGTCTAAGTTAAATTCTAATAAGATGATAAATCTGGGATTATTCTTAACTATTTTTTATAAATTAAACTTTTACAATATATTGAATTCCTCTTCAGGATACCTCCAGCTAGGAGTCAAAACAGAAGATCCAGACTTAAATAAGTGATCTTTTTCCAGTCCATAAAAATGCATATGTGAATATCTAATGTCTGCCCAAGATCATCAGACATGAAAAGATAAAGGTTGAAGTTCAATCAGGCTAGTCGATACCACGAAAATCATTGTCCTCGGCAATCTTTAGGTAAATAACGCTGACTGATATCGCTCGAAGAACAACTGCCGCCATAGACATCAAAGGCGATGGATTTGCCACGGATTGCCGTATCTATCCCATCCTGCCGTAGCTTAAATTCAATCCGGCAAGCTGCATTGATCACGACTTTTTCAATATATTGGGTTCCGCTGCCAATTTGACGGCCTGCATCACAGTGACCATCAGAGGCAATAAATTGAGTTCGATAGCTACCTGCCTGCTCAAAAACCTCTGCTAGTTGGCTTCGCACGACATAACTGTGATAACTCATGCCTGCTACTGTCGCCAGAATGGCAATAATTGTGAATACAATCATGACTTCAATCAAGGTAAACGCCTTTTGATACATGCTTTTCCATCTCCGTACAGTCTTTTAAACAAGTCCATACCAAAAGATTTCGCCACTTCCTGACAGGCGGTTTCTGAAGGCTTGAAGCTACTATGCAGAGTCGTACTATTTGCAGCAAGGCTGTCTGTCGTATGATCAATACACCCGCCTTAAGTTATTAATAGAATGATCACTTTCCTTAATATTTTAAACACTCTAATTTTTATATTTTTCTTAGTATTTAGTTCTGCAAATTTGTTTGGAAATATCACTGCTTAATTAGCGTCTCTTATCAATTCACAGACTATTTATTAAGTTTATTAAATGAATCTAGCCTGCTGTTTAATTAGGCATATCAGTTTTTTTAATTCCAATAATCAAATAAAAGCACAATAATTTGAAACAATTTCGTGCAATTTTGTCGAGTTGCGCTAGTCCTAGAGCACAAGTCGATGTAACATATCGGGTCTTTAAATTTAACTGTGATAGGACTATGCGCGAGTACGCTGTATTTACTTCGGAATCTGTAAGCGAAGGCCATCCAGATAAAATGGCTGACCAAATCAGTGATGCTATCTTGGATGCAATCTTAAAAGAAGACCCATACGCACGGGTTGCTTGTGAAACGCTTGTAAAAACAGGTGCGGTTGTACTTGCCGGTGAAATCACAACAACTGCGAACATCGATTTTGAAGCGGTTGTCCGCCATACCGTTAACAGTATTGGTTATCATCATTCTGACCTAGGTTTTGATGGTTCGACCTGTGCGATCATCAACATGATCGGTAAGCAGTCTCCTGAAATTGCTCAGGGTGTAGACCGTCAGAAACCTGAAGATCAAGGTGCTGGCGACCAGGGCTTGATGTTTGGTTATGCCAGCCGTGAAACTGATGTACTCATGCCTGCGCCAATTTCTTATGCGCACCGCTTAATGGAAAAACAGGCTGAATTACGCCGTAACGGTACATTGCCTTGGTTACGTCCAGACGCAAAAAGCCAGGTGACTTTCGCTTATGAAAATGGCGTGCCTGTTCGTCTAGATGCTGTTGTGCTTTCAACTCAACACGATCCTGAAATTTCACAAGCTCATTTAAAAGAAGCTGTGATTGAAGAAATCGTGAAAAAAATCATTCCTGCCGACATGTTCCATGCAGACACCAAATTCCACATCAATCCGACCGGGATGTTTGTGATCGGTGGTCCTGTAGGTGACTGTGGTCTGACTGGCCGTAAAATCATTGTAGATACTTACGGCGGTATGGCACGTCACGGCGGTGGTGCATTCTCTGGTAAAGATCCATCAAAAGTTGACCGTTCTGCTGCTTATGCAGGCCGTTATGTTGCGAAAAACATTGTCGCTGCGGGTCTTGCTGATAAATGTGAAATTCAGGTGTCTTATGCAATTGGTGTTGCCGAGCCAACTTCAATTTCAATCAATACTTTCAATACAGGCAAAGTGTCTGATGAATTGATCGTTCAATTGGTTCGTGAGCACTTTGACCTGCGTCCATATGGTATTACCCGTATGTTGAACCTGATCCAGCCAATGTATAAACAGACTGCGGCTTATGGTCACTTTGGTCGTGAAGGTTCAGATACTGCATTTACTTGGGAAAAAACTGACAAAGTCGAAGCACTTAAAGCATCTGCTGGTCTATAAGTTTTCAAGTTTTAAAAGCTCGCTTTATGCGGGCTTTTTTATGGCTTCTACTTTTAGCCTGACAAAAATTGAGCTGGAAATAGTTGTGTTTTGTTACATCTAAAACTCATATTAAAACGGATAAACTTATTCTTTATAAGCAGTGAGAAGCAATCCATATAAGGGTTGTAAGAAAATACATTCAAATAATCAGACGATTTATATTTGGCAAAAATTGTATAAGCCTTTATAAAAATTACATTTAGCGAACAAATTCTGATCTAATTATTAGCATAAATTCAAATAAATACTCGCTAGACTGTTTTCGACCTTACAACTACAAAGGATATGACACGATGAATAAATTACTTGTTGCTTTGGGTTTAGCTGCAACCGTTGCTTTAGTGGGTTGTAATAAGAAAGAAAATCCTGAAACAGGTGCGACAACTGGCGAACATTTAGAAAATGCTGCTACTCAAGCAGGCCATGATATGGAAGATGCCACTCATGAGGCTTCTCAGGAAACTGACCAAGCCATGGATAATGCGGCTGCAAATGCTTCCCGTGCCGCTGATGAAGCCGCCGCTGCGACTTCTCGAGCAGCAGATGCAACTGCTGAAGCCGCTAAAAACGCGACTGCTGCAACTGCCGGTGCTATTGAAGAAGGTGCAGGCAAAGTACGCGAGAAAGCTGAAAATTAATTTTTAAAGCTTTAGATCTTTAAAAGCCTGCTTTGCAGGCTTTTAAACTTTTTATACATTTCACTATTAGGCAGGTGATTGTTCTAATTAAGCTGATATCTTTTGAAATAATCACGACCTTATATCATTTAAATTCATAATTATTATCAGTTATCAGGATGTTTAATTGGCTCTTAGAAATTCTAGATCAGCCCATTTTAGTGAGAAATTGCGTAATATACGCGACTTTATTTTTTAAAGCTTGATCTCCCATGTTTGTTATTGCTGCGTCTTCCCAGCGATCGAATCTCTCGGTCTGGGTGGCTTTTATTTTACTTGTATTAGGAACTGTCGGTGCCTATCACATCGTGGGCCTGAACCAGGCTCTATTATTTCTGGTGGGTGGTGCACTGGGTATGACCTTGTATCATGCCTCGTTTGGTTTCACCTCCAGCTGGCGCGTCTTTATTAAAGAACGTCGTGGTCGTGGCTTACGTGCCCAAATGATCATGCTGGGTCTTGCTGTCTTGCTATTTTTTCCTGCTTTAGGCGCAGGTGAACTGTTCGGTAATCCAGTTCAAGGCTTTGTCAGTCCAGTTTCGCTTTCTGTGGTAATCGGGGCATTTATTTTCGGGATTGGCATGCAGCTCGGTGGCGGTTGTGCATCAGGCACACTTTATACCGTTGGTGGTGGTAGTGCCCGTATGCTGGTAACCCTGTTCTTCTTCTGTGCTGGCTCACTGATTGCGACTTCGCATATTGACTGGTGGTTTAACCTACCCCATTTCGCACCCATCTCCATTGTAGAAAGTTTTGGTGTCATTCCTGCACTTGTTTTGAGCTTTGTCATTTTTGCTGTTATTGCTACTGCAACTATCTTTTTTGAAAAGAAACGTCATGGCAATTTAGAAGTTGAACCTCAAAGCCAGCATCAGGGCTGGAAACGCTTTTTGCGTGGTCCATGGCCATTAATCTGGGGTGGAATCATTTTAACCCTGCTTAACTTTGCTACTTTGGCGCTGGCTGGTCGTCCATGGGGAGTTACTTCTGCCCTTGCTGTCTGGGCCGCGAAATCTGCAAGTTTTGTTGGAATTGATGTAGCCTCTTGGGCGTATTGGCAGCAACCAGCCAATGCCAAAGCCTTATCTGAATCGCTCTGGTTCGATATTACGTCTATGATGAACTTTGGCATCATGCTTGGTGCATTATTGGCTGCCAGTCTGGCAGGTAAATTTGCTCCGAACTTCAATATTCCAAAACGTTCATTGGTTGCTGCGGTTATTGGCGGTTTGATGCTTGGCTACGGCGCTCGTCTGGCTTATGGCTGTAATATTGGTGCCTATTTTAGTGGTATTGCTTCGGGCAGCGTACATGGCTGGTTATGGCTGGTCTTCGCATTCCTTGGAAATGGTCTGGGTGTAAAACTTCGTCCAATTTTCTTCCCCGGTGAGAAACCTCAACCAGAAAAACTGACTGGTTGCTAAATAAAAAAGCCCATCTTTGCGATGTAATGCCAGTCAGTTAAGAGATTGACTGGCATTTTTTTGGGTATTTCTGTGGTTTCCCTTTCACAACTCGTGGGTAGTTTCTACTTCTTTTTTTCGGTAAAACATACCTTTTAGATTTTTCCATTAAACTTTCTAGATGTTTAGGCAAATTACCTGCGGAAGCCAAAGAATCAAACTTCAATAGGTTAAGGATAGCAATAGAGGTAATATGAAAGCTCATTCT